>QKGI01000067.1 GCA_003250475.1 Bacteroidota bacterium
GTTCCCCGACCGGGGTCTGGTTCTGATCCAGTGCCAGCAGACGAGCTCTTCCGGCAATCCTCTGGGAGTTCATCCCCTCACGCCATCCAAAATCCGGATTACCGCTCATCCACCACCATGCCTCGTTTGAAGCCTGCCCATCGATGATACCTTCTCCTGTCAATGCTATGTTGCTGGCATCAACAGCGTAGATGAGCGGATGGATATTGTGGCAGTCTATCCCTTCCCACCTGGTGAGAACAGGAGGGAGGTAAAGCCCGTAGTCTGAAGAGAACTGCAGTATGGCTTTTTCAGAAATATGCAGGTTCACATTGCTCAGCAGGGTCAGGGGACCTGTTGTCCAGGTACCGGCCGGAACATGTACAACACCGCCACCACTATTGTGGCATGAGTATATTGCTGCTGTGATGGCTTCGGTATTAAGAAACCCGGTATCACCCGCTTTTGCACCGTAGTCTGTTATCCTGAAAGTATCTGCCGGAAAGGAGGTCCTGCTGATTGACTGCTCTATAACAGATGCCATTTCCCACCTGTCACTTTCGCTGCACGACATCAGGACAGGGACCAGGATTATTAAAAGAGGGCTGAAAAATCGTGTCATGACCTGAAATATTTTAAATGACGCTCTCCCGGTTACTCATTGAATGTTAGCATTGATATTTACAAATCCGGAGGATTGAAGGCATCGTGTCAAAGTTATCATCGTACATGTGCCGTGGGGTACAAATATTTATTAAAAGGGTGGATAATTTGGTCTTGAAGGTGAAGCCCGGGGATCACGGTAACAGTCTCACCGGTAGAGTCGTTCAAATTCCAGGCTGGCCATAATGAAAGGCCCCACGCCCTTCGGGTCATTTTCGCGGATAACCTCACCTATATAATATTCAAAGGTGCCGTCACGAAAAGGATCGCCACCAAGACCGGCAACACCGCATATGTTCGTAAGGTTGACAAGACCATTGTCATCGACCTTTATAAAGTTATCAATGAGGCCGTTGTAAGCCTTTTTTGCGGTGACAAGGTAATCCCTGTCCAGATAACCCATTCTTGTTCCCTTGAGTATTGAGTAGGTAAACATAGCAGTGCATGAAGTCTCGATGTAGTTCCCGTCATAGCCCTGACGGTCGAGCACCTGGTACCATCCACCGGTCAGTGGATCCTGTATTTCTGACAGCTTTTGCACCATATTCTGCAATATGTCTATCAGTTCGTCCCTCCCGGCCTGGTCTTCCGGCAGAAAGTCAAGCACGTCAACTATGGCCATGGAGAACCATCCCATAGCCCGGCCCCAGGCATGTGGAGACTGGCCCGTGATACTGTCTGCCCACGACATCCGGCGTGAGGCATCGAAAGCATGCCGGTAGAGTCCTGTCGCCGGGTCATAGGTGTTGGCAGCAACAATAAGAAACTGATTGACTACATCACGAAAGTCGCCGGGCCTGTTATACCTCATTGCATATTCTGCGTAAAACGGGGCTCCCATATATAGCCCGTCAAGCCACATCTGGTCGGGATAAACCTTCTTGTGCCAGAAGCCTCCCTGCGGTATCCTGGGCTGCGACTCAAGCTGCTCACGCAGGGTGTTGATCACCTTCTCATACCTCGGGTCTTTGGTATAGTCATAAAGGAGGAACATCATTTTACCGGGATTGACCTGGTCGATGTTGTAATTATCCGGCTTGTATTTCCAGATAACGCCGTTACTGTCAATAAGCGAATCTGCATAGCCTTTCACATATTCAAAGTATCTCTTGTCTCCTGTTTTTTCATACAGTCTAAGGAAGGCCAGTCCCATCAGTCCCTGTGTATAGTTCCATTTCTTCTCAGTCACAAAATCAACCATCCAGAGTGACGGATTACGTATCATCTCCGATTCAGCCATTCTCACAGACCATAACGGTGAATTCAAACCGCTTCTGCTATTCCTGCTGCAGGAGGTAAAAATCATAAGGGCCATGAGAACGACGGTTGCCGTTATTGTCTTTTTCATAGGTTCACTTTCTTTGTCCGGTCATCCCTGTTTCTGTTTTACATGCCTGTCACGGTACTCTGACGGGGTTATCCCGAACCGGTGTTTGAAAATCCTGGAGAAATACCTCGGGTCGTTGCATCCGACCATATATGTGACCTGGGAGATTGTAAACTCCCCTGATTCGATAAGTTGTGATGCCCGTTTCACCCTTACTTCCCTAATAAACTCTATGGGAGCAAGTCCTGTCAGGCTCTTCAGTTTCTTGAAGAGGACAGAGCGACCGATGCCGACTTTAGTTACCAGTTCATCGACGGTCAGGTTTGAGTTGTCAATATTCTGCTCCATCACCTCCATGAGGGTTTTCATCAGCTTATCATCGTACGATTCAATAACCGGTTCAGGCAGTGATATCTCATATGGTTTGCCTGCCCCGGTAGGTTTGTAGTCTGAGAGAGTAGACAGAAACAACTCCTGCAGCTTTCTCCGTTGCTGCAGTATATTCTCGATCCTGGCCCTTAGATATGTCGAGCTGAAGGGTTTGGTGATGAAGTCATCAGCTCCTCTCCTGAGTGCTTCCACCTGCGTGTCAAGGTCAGTTTTTGCTGTCAGAACCACAACAGGGATATGCGAGGTGGTTACCTCAGCCCTTAGACGTCGGGCCAGTTCCAGCCCATCCATCTCCGGCATCATAAGGTCGGTTATAATAATATCAGGTAACTGGCTTTTAGCTATTTCAAAACCTTCGATACCATTCCCTGCCTCAATGACATGGAAGCCGTCCGAGAGAATGATCTTTATGAAGCTGCGTAACTCCTCGTTGTCTTCCACGAAGAGCAGGACGGGTTCATCGTCTGTCTCTTCCTCTTCCTCGTTTTCCTCATCTTCTCCCTGTATCCTGCTGTATGAAACGCGGGAAGAGAGAGGACTCTGTCCGTCAGCAAGGACGAACTCGGTATCATTGTCAAAATGCGCAAATCCAAGTTTGAAGACAACACGAAAGGTAGCCCCCTTGCCCTCCTCGCTCTCTGCCGTCAGTTCCGCACGGTGCAGCTCAGCCAGTTCCCTGCTGAGAGATAGTCCGATACCTGTACCCGGCTGTAAGGTCATAACCTCCCTGTCATCACTTCCGAATCTCATGAAGAGGTTCTTCATCTTCTCCTTGGAAAGGCCGGTACCCTCGTCTGCAACGATAAGCTCGAGTGAGTCGGCGTTGTTCCGGATTGTAATATTTACCTTTTTGCCCCGGGGAGTGAACTTGAGCGCATTCGTGATAAGGTTGAAGGCTATTTTCTCAACTTTGTCCCTGTCAGCCCAGACTGTCATACCGTCAGACAGATCCTCAACAATAAAATGAATACCCTTATCTTCGGCCACCTTCCGGAAGTCGGCACAGATGCCAGATATGAAAGGTCCCAACGCAAACTCCTCTATCCTGAGCTTCATCTTCCTGCTCTGTACCTTCCTGAAATCAAGTATCTGGTTTACCAGCCGAAGCATTCGCTGGGTGTTGCTCTGTACCAACGTGAGCTGATCCCTGACCTCGGTGTCGAGCTTGTTGTTCTGGAGGATATTCGAAACAGGTGAGGAAATAAGGGTAAGAGGTGTCCGCAGCTCGTGCGATATGTCAGTAAAGAATTTCAGCTTCAGCTTTGTGATAAGCTGTTCAACTTCAACCTCGTGGCGCAGCTTGTACATGGTAAAAATGACATATATTGCCAGGGCAATGATAGCCAGCGTAAAGACTGCAAGCATTATTTTTGCCAGTATGGTCTGCCAGAATGAGGGATTGACGATGACCCTTATGGTGCGGGTATTATTAACCCACATGCCGTCAGAGTTCGTAGATCTTACACTGAAAAGGTACTCTCCGGGGTCAAGGTTGGTATATGCAGCACTGCGCTGCCCCCGTTCTATTATCCAGTCAGGGTCAACCCCCTCAAGCCTGTGAGCATACTGAATGTTACCAGGGTTTCTGTAATCAAGGGCAGCATATTCAATGGTCAGACTCTTCTGGTTGTGTTTCAGCTCAAGCCTTGTCGCGGTGCTGTCATTGCCCTCAGCCAGGGGCGATCTCATGGATGAAGGGGTCTCGGAGCCGGCGACGGTCATACGTGTGAAGACCAGCGGTGGCACGTAGTTCACTTTTCTGACCTGTGCAGGGTTGAAGTGGTAGATGCCGTTGTCAAACCCGAACATGATCTCATTGTCCTTTGTCCTCAGACCTGTTGCCTCCGAGAAGTACCTTTTATCCACCCCGCTCTGTTCACTGTAGATCTCGAACGATTCACTCTGCTTGTTGAACTTGAGGATACCTCTTTCGCTGCTAAGCCACAGGTTACCGTTCAGGTCATCGACGATACTTAATATCACATCATCCGGAGCCCCTGTTCTTACTGTGTATGATTTGAATGCGGGATTGCTGCCATCGCTTATCACCCTGTTCAGGCCTCCGCCAAAAGTGGCTACAAATATCTCATCCGAAGGTGAGCAATAAATATAATGAACGTCGTTATTTGCCAGGCTGGTCTCTACAGAAGGGTCAAAGAAGCAGGTCAGGAACTCAGCCTGTTCGGGAGTTTTGAAATCCATATCCATTATCAACAAACCGCTTGTTGTCCCTATCCATATCTTACCATGGTTGTCTGAGGTGATATACCGTACTCTCTTGTGATTGGAGTAAGGGTAGTTTTCAAGCCTGTTTAATGAATTGATAAATCTTGTCTGTCCACCCTCGCTGGAGATATAGTTGAGGCCTCCGTTGAAGGTGCCTACCCATATTCTTCCGCCGGGATCCTCATAGATCGAGTATACATTATCATGGCTCAGGCTCCACCGGTCTGCATCATCATGACGGTAACCGGTCATTTTGTAGCTGCGCGGAGAAGAAGACCCTCCCGGTTCCAGCCTGAAAAGGCCCCTGCCTTTGGATCCCAACCAGATATTACCCTTGCTGTCCTGTGTGATGACATATACCAGCGCACTGAACGGTTCACCTGATGTGAAGGTGCCGTTCTCCCGGAGGTAGCCCACCAGATTTCTTTCCTGGTCAAAAAGATATACACGTCCGTCACGGGTAGCCGCCCATAAATAGCGGTTGTTATCTTCGAAGATGGCTCTTACCTCATTTTCCGAATGCGAGGCGGTTATCTCCCTGGGCCTGATAACGCGAAACTGGCTGGGAAAGAATGAGATCTTTTCTATTCCACGGGTGATAGTGCACATCCACAGGTTACCCTGGCTATCGGATAGAGCTGAATGGACCAGGTTGGGGAACCTCCTGTCGGGGCTCCCGGGTTCGTTATAAAAATATTCAAGCTTCCTGTCGATGCGGTTATAGCGCGAGAACCCTCCACCCCGTGGATTTATCCATAGCACATCATTGACATCCTCAAAGATAACGAAGCTGGGCAGGAGCACATTGGGGTTGGTCTTATCGACCTTCATCCTGAAATGTGTTACGGTGCCGCTGAACGGGTCAAAATGAATAACGCCGTCAGCTTTCGATTCTATCCATGCCTCACCGTACCTGTCAACATAAACGGAGACCATATGGTTGGTGGGTAACCCGGGGTACAATGTTGTGTTATACTGTACTTTTTCCCCGGTGACGGGCGTAAATACGAAGAAGCCGTCACCGGAGGTCAGGATGATCATCTCCCTCTGGTTCAGTGGCTTGATGCTGATAATATCGGAACTGATACCCAGCTTTATCTCTTCATGAACATCCCCTTCGCTATCAGTCACAATAATGGTTCCGTCAACAGTGCCGAACCATCGCCTGTCTCCAACCTCATGGAGGCAAAAGAAGGGAGTATTTCTGTAGCGGGAACCCGATTCTGCCAGCACCTGCAAGGGTGTCGTTTCTTCCCCGTTGACCCTGAAAAGGCCTCTATTGGTAAGGATCCAGACTGTACCGTGGCTGTCTTTACTGATCAGGTTCACCGATTTGACTTCCAGGGAGTCATTCCTGAATCCGAAACGGCTGGTCCGGTACCCTGATGATGCTGAAGAGATGACCCGTATACAGCGCCCTGCTTCTGTTGAGAGCCATGTCTCACCTCCGTTGAAGCAGTAGATCTGGTTTACGGGAGAATAGTTGTCAGGCCCTGTTGACCTGATCTCGTTAAAATTTATGAACTCTTCTGTGCGGGTGTTCATCCTGTACACTTCGCCGTCATTATTCATTATCCAGAGATAACCAAGGTCATCTTCGGTGATACGGTCAACCCTGTTGTTTGTGAGTCCGTAGCTTGAATTAAACCCCGACTTGTATACCTTGAAATTATATCCATCAAAACGGTTGAGGCCGTCAAATGTGCCGAACCACATAAGTCCTTCGCGGTCCTGGTGCATGGTAAGCGCCACTCCTTCAGAGAGCCCGTCTTCAACGGAATAGTGTGTAAAAGCGCACTTCGACTGGCCATTGGTGATAGCGAGGCTCAGTGCACCGAAAATCAATGTCAGTGCTGATTTACCGACAGAAGAACGCATTTCACCAGTTGATTTTCACTTTTAAGGGAGAGGAGACCCTCTGCGAGAACTCATTTATGTAATCGCTCCATGCCTTGTCCGACGGGAATCCCCATTTACTCCATCCGGCCCCGGTATAATAGTGCAGTGCCGTGCCGGGAGAATATCTTGTGACGATGAGGAGGTGCCCTTCCAGTTCCTTAACAGCGGTGGCGGGGGAGGTGAGTACTGTGCCGATGTATGTTATGCCTCCCTCACCACCGTCAAGACGGTAGGCTATTGAGTTCATCTCAGGAGGGAAGAGAATGGGGGATCCTTCATCCCTCATGACGATTCCTGCCGCAACGGTAAACTCATTGTCCAGCCCGCTGTATTCTTCTGTAACCAGGTTCATCTGGCTGCCTGCATCAAGAGAGAAAGTACGTGTCTCCGTCACAAGCTTATCACGGACCATGAAAGGAGGGTATGTCAGCCTGAATGATGTGCGCAGTGGTCCGTTGTCGAGTGTCTCCCAGGTCTCAAAGTTGATTGCCAGCCAGAGGGAATCATCCACAAAGGGAGCCATAGCACCTGCACCCAATGTGCGGCCTACCTTGTAACAGTCACATCCCTCACCGTTGTCATCGTGGTAGGTATTCTTTCCTGAAAGGTAATCGGCATACCATCTGTCAATCACCATTTTGTCAGTTCTCTTGATCCACACATCAATACCGTTGCTGGGTCCATCCTTGGCAATCAGCGCGGGTCCGTAGATGCGGAAAGCAACACGGTCATTCTCCCATGCATAGTCATCCATTCGTTCAGGAACAAACCGGCCGTAAGCCTTTTTCGCGTAGACCGCAGGGATGCCTCTGGCGATATAGTAAACAGATGACGAACCACTCTTAACGTCAGCCTGGAAGATCAGTGACCGGGGCTCCTGACTCCCGGCCCGGATAAGCTGTGAGGGCACTTCTGTCCCTTTCCTGTCTGTTACTACCAATTCTGTGGGAATGCACCCGGGCAGGGCAGTCATTATATCGCCCAGCGAAATCTCAACCGTCTCCGCCGTCCTGTCAAAAGGGAGGGTATTATCCAGGGTGATCTTCATACGGTCATCTGAACATCCTGTTAGTAACAGGAGCGAGGTCAGTATTAAGGTTAGCTGTTTCATTGTATTTGTTTTTTCATTTGGGTTGCTTGCCGATGTAAGCCAGTATTCCTCCGTCAACGTACAGTATGTGGCCATTTACGAAGTCAGATGCTCCCGAAGCGAGGAATACCACCGGTCCCTGAAGGTCTTCAGGTGTACCCCACCTGGCAGCCGGTGTACGTCCCACGATAAAGGAGTTGAACGGATGACCCTCTGTTCTTAAAGGTGCTGTCTGGGGTGTTGCTATGTATCCAGGCCCTATGCCGTTCACCTGTATATTATGTTCTGCCCATTCGCAGGCAAGGTTACGGGTCAGCATCTTCAGTCCTCCCTTGGCAGAAGCATAGGCTGACACCGTCTCTCTGCCCAGCTCACTCATCATGGAACATATGTTAATGATCTTGCCTCCTCCTTTCTTTATCATTGCCGGGGCTACTGCCTTTGACATTATGAAAGGTCCTGTAAGATCTATGTCTATGACTTCGCGAAACTCAGAAGCATCCATCTCCAGTGCAGGTATCCTCTTTATTATCCCCGCGTTGTTAACGAGGATGTCAATCACCCCGACTTCTGCGGCAATCTTAGCGATATGCATTACAACTGCCTGTTCATCAGTGACATCGAAGAGATAGCCCCTGGCATCTATCCCGTCACGCCGGTATTCTGCGAGAGCCGTGGTTATCCTCTCAGGGTTTCTATCGTTAAAAACGATGGTTGCCCCGGCCGCCGCCAGTGCTTTAGCCATGGCCATTCCTATCCCGTAGGAGGCTCCTGTGACCAGGGCAATCTTTCCATCCAGTCTGAACAAATCACTTTCCATTATTGAGTTTTATTCCAGGGTTAATTATTACCGTAGGTCTGTCTGCTTAAAGAAGTCCTGGTCACCGTAGTCAAGGTTTTCCCCGGCCATTCCCCAGATGAATGTGTAGTTGGATGTGGCCGTCGCGGCATGTATTGACCATTGTGGTGATAAAACAGCCTCGTTGTTTTTCATCCATATATGCCTTGTCTCCGAAGGTTGTCCCATGAAATGGCATACGGCATTGCCTTCCGGCACTTCGAAATAGAAGTAAACCTCCATACGGCGACCATGGGTGTGCGGTGGCATGGTGTTCCATACGCTGCCGGGTTTCAGCCCGGTCATCCCCATCTGGAGCTGGCAGGTCTCAAGCACCTCCCTGACAATCATTTTTTTAATGATTCTATGGTTGGCTGCTTCCATTGATCCAAGTTCCGCCGTAATACAATCGTCACCGGTTACTTTTCTGTCGGGGTAATTTCTATGTGCTGTGGCAGAGTTGAAATAGAAGAGTGCTGGATGGTTTATGTCAAGGCTCTCAAACATCACCTCCCTGTCGCCACTGCCCAGGTAAAGTGCCTCCTTGTACTTCAGCTCAAATACCTTATCCCCGGCTGTAACCTTTCCGGGGCCTCCGACATTGAATATGCCGATCTCCCGCCTGTGAAGAAAGAATGCAGCTTTTACCTCATCCACCGGCTCAAGCCTGAGCGGTTCGCCGACTGGTTTTGCACCGCCGGCAACCATACGATCATATAGTGAATAGACCATATTTACGGTATTGTCTTCAAACAGCGGAGTGACCAGATGTTCCTTTCTCAACTGTTCAGTCCCCCAGTTTTTGACGTCATCAGGATGGGCGGAATACCTGAGTTGAATATTTGTTTTCATGTTTTACTAATTTTGAATCTCCTTTTCACCTGACCGGTCCAGCGTGGCGGGAGAGCTCCCATGTTACTGGTATTGTTATTATTATGTTAAGCTTCGCTGAGCTGGCGGGCCCGGTTTTACGTCCGGGAACACAGGGGTTGCCCCCGGCTAATACAAAGATGGCTTAAAAAATAATAAAATAGTGGAAGAATCGGGTAAAAGGGGTGGAGAAATTGGTGTGAGGCAGGTAACCGGCGGTTATGGTCATACATATAAAATCACTGTCACATGTGAGCCACTAATCCACTGGTCTTTGGGAGTGGGCAGATGCTGGCAAGGTGGCTCCCCGGATACCAGGGGGGATTGGAAGGTCGTCCTGCAGTCATTATAATGAATTACCGCGACTTGACAGGGATAATGACTCTCTCCTGAATATCAGGAGAATCCGTATGTCAGATCAGTTGATAAAAAGACCAGGGCCCCTTCAGTAAGCCCGGCTACAGATATTTCTTGTCTTCGTCAGGAACGTCAAAGTACTTATCATAAAGCTTTGCATCGGGGCCGGTTTTTTCCACCCCCGTGTCACTTAGTCTGAAGGTACATTTCTCACCCACAATGCCTGAAAAATAGACATCACTCTCCTTCCCGTCCTCATCTTTCATGATGATCCTGACCAGGTGAGGATACTTCAGACTGTTCAGTTGCGAGTGACAGATAGGACAGTTGATAATGTACTCTGACCCTTCCTCCAGCTGAAACGAGGGATGGGTCGTCTTTGTGTAGTCTCCCATTTCAGGGTTAAGGTAGATCAACCCTCTCTTTGAACTGTTGATCTTGGTTGCAGAGAGCACGATGGAAGTTTTGACATTGAGGTGTCCTCTGCATGCTTTGCACAAATATTCAATCGCCATTTTAAACCTCCTTTTTGTTTATTAGTTCAATTATTGAATTACCGGCTTCCTTAACAAGATACGATAAATCTTCGCCAAAGTCAATACTTTCAGGCTGAATTGCCAGCAGAAAGACCTCGCCTTTGAAGAATTCCGACACTCTTTTAAGCGAAATATTGTGTGTGTTGAAAGTCAGGTCCGTCGTATCACATACCGGCAGCAACCGGTATGATCCCGGGGGCATTCCTATATCTGCACAATCAATCATGACGAGCATATCATGTTTGACAGAGTTGATCTTACCGATATAATTTTCAATGCTTACTTCAACAGTGATGGCTTTTACGGACTCTGTTTCCCTGATGCGTGTGCTTATATAAACACCGATGCCATCATCCTTTCTGAGCTGGTTACCGATGCCGACAAACAATATCGTCAGGTCACGGTGGGAAAGCAGGCCGGGAAGCGTTTCATTCACTCCTGAAGGTATACCTGACAGTTACCTGCCTCATACAATTGGGGCAGATGATGCTGAACATATCCTTACGGTGCATTTCATCGCCTGTCTCTGCCGTAATATCCCCTTCACCGGCAAGTTTCAGTTTCCGGTTAAGGATATTCAGGTTAAGTATTGAAGAGAAGGCTCTGGGACCCAGTTTGCGGTGCAGGTATTTCATATGTTCCCGGGTGGTTATCACAGCGCCGCAGCTCTCGCATATCAACAGCTCTTTTTCCTGATACTCGACATTGGTAGTTCTGTCGAACACAGCAAGGTCATAGATTGTATCCGACAGCTTTACTCCTTTGCCTGTGATGCAGTGTTCCTGGCATTGACCGCAGAAGATACATTTGCCGTAATCGCGTCTGATGGTGCGTATCCCTTTCTCCTTATCATCTGAGAAAGTAATAGCCAGGGGCGGGCATACGTTTGCGCAGGTCTCACACCCAACACAGTTGTCGTCATCAACAACCGGTTTACCTCTGAAGTCCTTGAACGGAACATGTTCTACGGCCGGGAACCCGGAGGTATAAGGATGAGTTACGAGTGAAATCACCGCCTCTTTTATCTCTCTCATTTTAGGATATTTCATGCTTTTATCACATATTTTTTTTGACCTGAAGGAACTTACCTGAAATTCATTTTCAATCCTCAAAGAGCTGCTGCGCGCTTAAGATTTATTTCACGGTTTCCCTGTAATCATCTTTTACACTTTTTTTGTCCATTTTCGTTCCGAAATGGTATGCTCCCCTGACCAGTGCATGAGCTGCAACTGTCGCGGTAAAGAAGAGAACGGGGATTGCTATCAGGGCCCTGAACCCTGCACTACCCAGCCCGAAGTGCACCATCACTCCCAGAAGGATACTGCAGCAGCCGAGGGTCACACATTTGGTGGCAGCCTGCAGCCTGTTGTAAATATCAGGAAGGCGTATCAGGCCGATACAACCGAACAGGTTGAACAACACTCCTACAGATATCAGAACAATTGCTGCCATTTCATTCATTGAGTTTTCTTCCGCTGAGGTATTTTGCCAGCGTTAGTGTTCCAATAAAACTAAGTATGACCCAGGCAATGCCGATATCAAGAATAAACGCTTTGCCGGTCTGTACCGATATTATTCCGCAGATACCTACCACGAGTATCCCGAAAATGTCAATGCCCACCATCCTGTCAGGTATCGTGGGCCCTCTGATTATGCGCCAGAGGCATGCAGCGCACATGGCTATCTGTATATAGAGCAGTATGCTCAGTATCTCTGTCATTCTGCAAATTTTTTAATATAATCTTCAAACCGGCCGGTAATCATTGCTGTATATACAGCAGGATCTTCAGACCGGATATATATCCAATGGATATACATATCATCACCTACAATATCGACGGTAATAGTACCCGGAGTCATAGTGATGGAGTTAGCCAGCAGTGTCCTCGCAAAATCAGACTTCAGCGTGGTTCTGACCTTCACAATTCCCGGTCTGATAGGCATTGCCGGATGCAGTACGCGGTATGCCACATCGAGGTTTGCCTTCAGACATGCCCATAAAAAGGTTATGAGATATACTATGAACCAGAACCAGCGGCGTGGCTGCAGGAACTTTCCCACATTATGGAAGTAATATCTCCCGAAGATGGCTGATGTCAGCAGTGAAGCTGCGGCACCCGCGGCCAGGTTTGCTGGCGTAAATCTAAAGGTGACCAGGAGCCAGAATATCATTGATAGTATGAAAATCGCAACGTATCTCATGTCACATTCCTGTTATCTGTGAGGAGTATTTCATCTGGTCAATAAGCAGGTCGGCTGCAGGTGTGAGTATCGCATCACGTAAAGAGGGTAGTGCCAGCAGGCTGAGGAGCAGGCAGACAAGGGCAAGGACTATCATACTGAAAAGCATGGGGGCAGGCACCTTCTTTATTTTCTGTACCGTTTTCCCTGGCTGGCGGTCATAGAAGGCATAGCGCTGGAACTTCATGAAATAGGCAAGTGTGATAATACTCACAAGGGCGGCCAGGACGGCCAGCAGATAAAAATGCCCCATGACGGCAGCCACAATGATGATAAGCTTGCTGAAGAAGCCGTTGAAGGGAGGTATTCCTGAGATGGAGAGAGAACCTATAAAAGAGGTCGCCGAAGTTACCGGCATGGTTTCCGCAAGCCCTCCCATCTGCCTCAGGTCCCTGGTCCCTACAGAGTATTCTATGGCCCCTGCATTGAGGAAGAGCAAACCTTTAAAAGCAGCATGGTTAAGCATGTGGAAGATCCCTCCGGTGATAGCCAGTGCGGCAACATCACTTTTAACTCCTCTTGCAGTAAGTATCATGCCGATCCCTACTGCCATGACCACATAACCCATCTGGCTGATGCTGGAATAGGCAAGCAGGCGTTTGATGTCCCACTGTCCGATGGCCAGGAAGGTGCCGACAACCATCGAAACAGCACCGAGTGTAGTTATAAGAACAGAAATACCCTCTGTTATTTCGAACATATTGAAGAACAGGCGGATGATGACATAGATACCCACAGCTTTTATTAGCACCCCGGAGAGCATAGCCGAGATGGGTGACGGAGCAGACGAATGCGCATCAGGAAGCCAGGCATGGAAAGGTATAACCGCTGCCTTGACACCAAAGCCGGTTAGCAGCATCAGTTGTACCAGGAGGTAATAGCTCCTGTCATGCCCCTCTTCGTAGGCAACCCTGATGTCTGCAATATTGAGTGTCTTTGCTTTCCAGTAGATAAATCCTATGGCGAAAAGAATAAGGAAGGAGGCGATGGCTCCCATCACCTGATATTTCAGTGTCGCCTCGAGCTCGTTCTTACCCACCCCGAAGGCAACGAGTGCATACGATGATATGGCGGATATCTCGAGGAATACAAAAATATTGAAGATGTCACCGCTGAGGACAACACCGTTCATGCCCGCCGTCATCAGGCAGAAGAGGGCATAGAAGTAATCACCCGAGGTGTACCCGGCCATGTATGACATTGAGTATATTACCGACAGGAGCCCGATCAGGCTGATGATACACAATACCAGGGCGGAAAAGCTGTCATGGACCATATAGATTCCAATCGGGACCCCGTTGACGGGTTCCCATCCGCCTACCCTGTACACAGAAGCATCGGCGCCCTCCGTAAGAAGTGACCAGAAACTTATAAAGGCCAGGAAAAGCAGTACGGCGGCAGCCAGGTACCTGTTAAGGAAGGGGATGAACCTGCCAAGGATCATTATAAGAAATGCTCCTGCAAGTGGTACGGCAACAAAAAGCGGTATCAGCGGATTCATCTTTTATCCTCTTAGGTTCTTTATCTCTCTTATGTCAAATGTTCCGTACTTCCTGTAGATCCTGATAATCACTGCCATCAGCATGGCCGTTGTTGCCAGTCCTATTACAATGGCAGTGAGCACCATTGCCTGAGGCAGGGGATCAACGTAGGTCCTGACGGGATCAGCAGGGTCAACGATAGGGGCTTCCCCGCCTTTTGTATAACCCAGGAGAGCGAGGAAGAGAAAGCAACTGAACTCCATGATCGAAAGTGATATGGCAATTTTGATCAGGTTTCTCCTGGTGATCACGCCATAGAGGCCGGTAAGAAACAGTATGAAGCACAACCAGTATACAATCATTTCAGTATCTCCTCTTTGAATATTATCAGGGCCAGGAATATTGAGAGTATTGAAGCGGCAACCTCAATACCGACACATATGTTGTAGAGCGGCAGGAAGCCTGCGCTGATGAGTTCACCGGGAGTGCCGTGAGGCAGCCAGTTGGCAAAGAAGATCCTGCCTCCGAACAGAAGACCGGTGAGTGCCAGGAACAGAAAGACCAGCACCCCGAGGTTTTCATAAATTGTGGAGCCGGATTCCTTCCTGACAAGTATCAGGAAATCGCTGCCATATGCCAGGATAAGCAGGATGAATGAGCCGGCCAGGATTATCCCGCCGGCAAAGCCTCCTCCCGGGGTGAGATGTCCGTGCAGTATTATATAAATGCCGTAAAGGAATATCATCCCGGCAATAAGCTGCGTGGTCTTCTTTACTATTATGGTCATTCCCTTCATGAGGTACAATTCTTAGTTCGTGTTATCAGTTTTTTCCTGCCTCATTTCCTGCCTCTTATCCTCAGAATGGTCAGTACGCCCAGTACTGCTGTAACCAGGACTGTTGCCTCGCCGAGAGTATCGTATCCTCTGAAGTCAAAGATCACTCCGGTGACGAGGTTCACGCTGCCTGTCTTTTCAACAGCACCGTTGATATAGGCATCTGACATCCTCAGTGTTCCCTCGCCAAAGTGATCGAGCGATGCCGAGGCGTGCCTGAAGAGCCAGAACAGGATAAGCAGTATTACAAGGGCTGCACCTGCCGTGGCATAAGCCTGCCCGTCAAACCTTCCGTAAGCCTCGGTGCGTGAACTGTCAAGCACTACCGCTATCATTATTATGAGAGTGATGGTTTCTACCACTATCTGTACTATTGCCAGGTCAGGTGCCTTGATAAGCAGAAAGCAGATGACGAGGCTGTAGCCCACTATGCCTCCGGCTATCACCGCAGAGAGAATGTCCCTGGCATGAATGGCGTAGATGGCGCCGAGTATCATGAATCCCACTATGACCGATATTGTCAGTTCCATTATTCTATAGTTGAATCAGATCATTATCAGTAACATTATTACCAAACCTGCACATATCCAGAGGACATACCCAGGCAACACCCCTGTATGAGCCCTGCTCAGTCTGTCGCTTAGCCAGAGAACAGCCTCTTTCGACAGGTTGTAAATATCAAATGCTTTATTCTCTGCTTTCCTGTATATACGTGATACGAACCCAAATTCCATGAAGGTTTTGTAGAACTCCACGGTAGGATATGCAGTTTGATCCTGTATCCTCTCTCCTCCGATGAAACTGTCTTCAGTCCTGTATTTTTTTATCCCGGCAGCAAGGTAAACAAGTACACCTGTGATAATGGAGACTGCGACAAGCAGCGAAACAAAGGAGGAGCTCCAGAGACCTGAGAAGAAGAAGGTCCCGGATGCCGGCGCTATCAGCCGCGGTACGACAATTTCCGTGGCAAAAACGCCGAAGAATATACATATCAGGGCAAGGACAGCCATCGGTATCCACATCGTTGCCGGCACCTCTTTTATCCGGGATGAAGCTTTATCCGCTCTTCCCAGGAAGATTCCGCCAACGAATTTAATGAAGCTTGCCAGTGTAAGGGCCGATCCCAGGACAGCCAGTCCCAGCCAGACGATCCACAGGCTGCTTGCAACACCCTCACCGGTACCGAAGTCAATGATACCCTGATAGATCATCCACTTTGACGCAAAGCCGTTAAAGGGCGGCACTCCCGATATTGACATCGCAAATATCAGCGAGGCAGCAAATGTCACCGGCATTGCTTTTGCCAGTCCGCCAAGCTCTTCTATCTCACTCTGTCCGGTCTGGCGTTCTACCGCGCCTGCCGTCAGGAACAGCCCGCTCTTGTAAAGGGCATTGTTAATCATGTGGAACAGTCCAGCAGCAACCCCGATCACTGATCCGAGTCCAAAGCCGACAACCATGTAGCCCACCTGAGAGACAGCATGATACCCGAGGAGCCTCTTGAAGTTATGTTGCATGAGTGCCATCATAACCGCTGTTATGATGGTTATCACACCTATTATCAGCAGGATTAGCTTCATGCCCTGGCTCATGACAAAGAGGCTGGTTGTGATCCGTGCCAGGAAATAGATACCCAGGAGCTTGTCGAGTGATGCCGGCAAAAGGGCGGATGAGGTTGCGGGGGCACCCTGGGTATAATCCGGCACCCAGGAGTGGAACGGGAAGGCACCGGCTTTGGTGAAGCTGCCCACGAGCAATGCCAGGAATGCAGTTACAGCAAGCAGGCTGGTTGTCTCAACTGAAATGTTGTCAATGCTGAGTGAGCCTGTCATCTTCCACAGTATGGCCATCCCTAACAGCATGATGGTGTCCGATGCACCTATAAGTATCATTGTCTTCTTGGCAGCAGCGGAGCTCTCCTCATCCTTCCCGGGTATTAGTTTGTACAGAGTGATACCAAGTATGCCCCAGAAGATAATGAAGAGCAGAAGGTTGTCGGACAGCACGGCTCCGTAAGCACAGCCAAGGGTGACCATGAACCATGGATAATAATTCTTTACCCTTACAGACCTGTTATATGCGAGCGAATAGAGCAGGATAAGGCATCCGAGAATGCTGATAAACAAAACGATGAGTTTACTCAGGCCGTCAATAGTAAGAGTCAGGTAATCGCCGGCTTTACCGAGAATATCTGAGTGCAGAAAGGTAAGGCACCCCTGCCTTGCCATATCGCCATGGGCAGTCATCAGCGGGGAGGAGGTGTAGATTACTACCGAAAGATAACCTGCGACAAGTGACACTGCCAGGGCAAACAGACCCTTCAGCAGCATGAGTCTGTCAGGTACTGCCATGAGAAGGAGTCCTGCTGCCAGGGGCAGGATGATGAGCCACTGTAGATACAGGCATTCAGAAGTATCAGCTATTAATTTCAAGGGTTCATTCATGACCGGCACCTGTTTTCCTGATTTCAGCAGTTCTCTTTAGTGAAAGCTCTATTAGCTCATTTGCATTCAGAACCTTTTGTCCTGACCTGATATCCCAGGCAGCTGCCATCCTCTCCGTGCAGCAGTAACAGGGATCGACCGCGGCAAGTGATATTGTGGCATCGGCTATTGTCTGTCCGATGCAGGATTTTTTAAAAGTAGCTATGTTGACATAGCTCGGAGCACGTATCTTATGTCTTGCCGGTGAATTTGAACCATCGGAGACAACGAAATGAAAAACTTCACCCCTGGGGGCTTCAGCACGTCCTGTGCCGGCACCTTCAGGTATTTCTTTAACCTTAACAGTGATATCTTCTTCTGATGTTTTCTCAAGTCCGTCAAGGCACTGTTCAATGATATAGGCTGATTCGTACATCTCCAGGAGTCTCACTTCAGCCTTGGCAAATACGTCACCTGCTTCTGCGGTTATCACCTTCCAGTTAACAAGCGGGTAGGCAGCATAAGGGTCATCCTTCCTGATGTCAATGGCCACACCTGAGGCCCTGGCTGTGGGGCCTACGGCAGCATAATCCAAAACATCCTGCCTCGTAAGTATCCCAACCCCTTTTGTCCTGGCATGTATCACCGGGTCATCCATCACAGCTCCTGTCAGCAGGTCAATCTTTTTCCTTACGGCAGCCATCTCTTTTCTTATTACCGGTATCTTCTCTGCCTCGATGTCACGCCTGACACCGCCTACCTTAAACATTGCGTAGCTGTTCCTGTTGCCGGTAATCATCTCGAAAAGGTCAAGAAGCGGCTCCCTGTATTTCCAGGCCCACATGAAGACTGTATTGTACCCCAGGAAATGACCTGCAAGACCCACCCACAGAAGGTGACTGTGAATACGTTCAAGCTCACCGATGATTGTCCTGATATATTTGGCCCTGTCTGTGACCTCTATACCTGCTATCTCCTCTACGGCATTGGCGAATGCAAAGGGGTGGGATGTGGAGCATATGCCGCAGATACGTTCCACGAGAAAGAACACCTGATCATAGGTTTTTGATTCGCTCAGTTTCTCGATACCGCGGTGGTTGTAACCGGTCTCCCATTTTATGTCTCTGACAATCTCACCGTCACACCATAGTTTGAAGAGCTCCGGTTCTTCCTGCAGAGGGTGATAGGGTCCTATGGGTATGAGTGTCTTTTTGCTCATGATGATAAGAGTGTTATTTAAACTCTTTTCTGTACGGGTAAACATCATCTGCCCAGTTACCCTCTGACAGAAGCTTCTCCTGATTTGGATGGTTGAGGAAGTCGATACCGAACAGTTCATGCATCTCCCTCTCGATCCAGTTCGATGCGCTGAACATATTCGACAGTGATTCAATATGGGGCTTTTCACTGTCAAGAACGACGTGAAGACTAAGCACAAGCCCTTCTGGGTCAAGACTGAAATGGTAGTATATCTCAAAGCCTTTCCGGGTATGCAATGCTGATGCTATAACGAACCTGTAGCCCTCATCCCTGTAGAGGTGACCGGCGATACCTGTCAGGGCAGTAGGTCTTACCGAGACTATTGCCCTTCTTCCTTTTAGCAGGTCAATACCCAGGGTGTCACTGCCGAACCTGACGATAAGTTTATTTACGATCGCTTCTGTATCCATAGCTCTCTCATGGTTTTTTGCCGGCCAGCCTGGCTATCCCGGCAATTATTGCTTCTGGTTTTGGCGGGCAGCCTGGTATATAGGCATCAACAGGGATAATAGTATCGACAGGGCCGGCAAAGGTGTTTCCCTCTGCAAATATCCCTCCTGTGCAGCCGCAGGCGCCTATGGCCACAACAAGAAGCGGTTTGGGTGCCTGGTGATACAGTTCAAGCAGCCTGTCCCTGTCACGTCTGTTGATTGAGCCGTTAACAAGTAATACGTCAGCGTGCCTGATGCTTCCCACCAGCAGAATGCCAAATCGTTCCAGATCGTGCCTGGGTGTCAGACAGTCAAGGATCTCAATGTCACAGTTGTTGCAGGAGGCTCCGCCGAAATGGAACACCCAGAGTGATTTCCTGAAGCAAAAATCCTTGAATCCCACGGTCTTTGTTTTATAATCCAAACGCAATAAGCACAATGGCAATCACAACGATCAGGTTCATCCAGATAAAGAAGAAGCCGGATGCCTGCCTGATTTTTACTCTCGGACTGGTGTTCCTGATAAGTGTCAGCAACAGCACCACGCCGAGGATCTTAAGGACGGCCCAGAGTATTCCTGCTCCCTGGCCCATGCCGTTCATCAGAAGTGCAACGACCAGTGCCGGCAGAATAAACAGCATTATATATTTCGCCAGCTTGATCATCGCATATGGAGGACCGGAATATTCAATGTAGATACCCGATGACAGTTCTGTCTCCGCTTCAGGCATGTCAAAAGGAACCAGTCCCAGTTTGGCCTGAATACAAAAGACAGCAGCTATGAAAAGCAGAACCCCGGAGACTGATCCTATAAAGGGGGTACCGGACCTCTGCATGGCGATAACCGTATCGAGGTCAAAATGCTGCCCGCTCTTCATAATGACCGCAGCAATTATAAGAAGGAAGGTCAGTTCATAGCTGATAACAAGCTTTATCTCCCGTGAGCTGCCTACTGCTGCCAGCGGATTACCTGATGCAACAGAGCCCAGGATATATGAAAAAGAGGGGAGGGTGAGAAGATAAAAGATGACGAGCAGGTCACCCCTGAAACCTGTGCTGATGTTGAACAGGGGAAGAAGGATGAAAAGGCCGGCCATGGTGGCCCCGAAGACCGCCAGCAAAGGGGCGAGCATGAAAACAACAGGCGAGCCGTGCCTGGGCAGGATGGTCTCCTTAACCAGGAGCAGCTTGAAAAAATCATAAAAGGGCTGAAGAAGAGGCGGTCCCTGGCGGAACTGCACCCTGGCGGTAATCTTCCTGTCAAACCAGGAGAGTAAACCTCCCGCGACTGCCATGAAAAGCAGCCCGGGGAAAATGAAGAAATAGAATATATTGACCGCCATATCCTTTCTCTTTTTACTCTTTTTCAGTTGAATATATGTAATCCCTTATAAGGACTCTTTCGTTAAGCACATATATATTCTCCCCCTGGTGCCCCGTGCTGTCGGTTATCATGGCAGTGCCGGGAGGACATGCAGCAACGAACTTCTCCGCCTGTGCCGGATCACACAGATCATAAAAGAGATCTTTGTTACGATGATGCCTGAAAAAGTCAGTCATCATAGTCCCGAACGGGCATATGGTCACGCACGATTTACAGGAAACACACAGGTTGGTATGACGCATGATCACCCCTTCGTCATCCTTCTCGAGTGCTTCGGCCGGGCAGACACTTATACAGGGTGCATCATCGCATCTGCGGCAGGTAAACCTGAATATCGCCAGTTCACGGATTGTTTTAAGTCCGTTGTTATGCCTGCCGTAACAGAGGCCCTCGGGCAGCTCAAGCGATGGATCGCGTACCAGGGCTTCCCTCAGTTTTATCATGTCTATCAGCACCTTCATACCGGAACAGGGTTTATTTCCATATATCAGGGTTATGTCTGATCTCACGGTAGGTAAAGACCGGGCCGTCCTTGCATACGAAGAACTCTCCCATCATGCAGTGGCCGCATTTGCCGAGGCCGCATGACATGTTCTTCTCCATAGAGAGATAAATCTGGTCATCGCGGTAGCCCATGTCAAGTAGCTTGAGCGTCCCATACTTCATCATAATGGGTGGTCCGCATACCACGGCGACAGACCGTTCAATATTTACCTTTACATCTTCCAGCAGGTGTGTAGCCACCCCGACAGGCCCGTCCCAGTCGTCGTCTGTAATATCTACTGTACGGTATGCTTCAAACTTGTCTATGCTGTTCAACCTGCTGAACAGGGGTTTGTAAATACAGTCGGCAGGCGTTTTTGATCCATAGCATAGTATAACTTTCTCCAGGCGATCCTTCATATCCTCAAGAGTGAACAGTAAGGACCGTATGGGGGCCAGACCGCATCCTCCACCAAGGATCAGGATCTCCTTCCCCTCAAACTCATTCACCGGATACCCCCTGCCATACGGGCCCCTGATACCCATCACCGAGCCAGGCATCAGCTCATGCATATGACCTGTCACATATCCAGTCTTCATAACCGTGACCTCGAGCCTGTCAGTCACAAGAGGTGAAGATGAAGGAGTGAAAGGCGCCTCTCCGATGCCATCCACGCTGAGTTCAATGAACTGTCCCGTTTTGAAGGAAAATTCCTCGCGGGGAATAAGAACAAATGTTTTTATCAGCGGCGACTCTTCAATGACCTCTTCCAGCGTCGCCATGACAGGCTTATATATATTATAGGTATCAGCCATAGATCTTTATCAGGCTAGTTCCATAAACAACTCGTTCTTATTTATCCTGCCTATGCAGGCTTCGATGCATCTCCCGCATCCTGTGCATGCAAGTGACCTGAACCTTTGCGGTCTCCAAACATACTTGCACATATACCTGTTTCTGAATCGGTCAGGAAGCTCAAAGAGGGCATCCTCTCCACCGGCAACCCTTTCAAAGCCCGGATACTGACAGGCATCCATCTGCTTAACCTTTTCAAAATCAGGCTTGTCTATCAGGAGGAAACAGCTACATGTCGGGCAGATTGTAGTACATGCACCACATGAGACGCATTTCGAGGCGTACTTAACCCAGATTTCCTTGCCGGCCTTCCCTACAATATCCCCGGTAGCTTCATAATTGGGCAGACCTTTGTTTTTCAGGGCAAGGTCCGACTCAACACTCATGTGCCTCTCTTCCATAAAGACAAGCTGGCTCATGTCTGTTACCGGATGAGCTGACAGCAGCCTGTTTACAAGACTGCCGCCTTTGTCAGTGATCACCCTCAGGAAGACGGTATCACCATCAGCGGCAATAGCCATGTCAGCGTGTCTCTCAGGGTAGGGCTTGACACCGTAGGATGTGCAATGGCAATGTTCACCAGCCGAGAAACAATCCGATGCTATGAGTATCGTGGTTTCCCTGCGTGTACGGTAAAAAGGGTCGGTGAACCCATCATCAAGATAGATTTCATCAAGCAGGAGAAGTGCCTCGATGTCACAATTCGGGACTCCGACAATGATCCTGCTTTTTCTGGTGCCTGCCATTGAAGTAACGTTCTCCCTTACAGGCAGAAAGAAATTTTTCAATGGTGTTGCGGGCTTGGGTTCGTTATAGGCAACCTGATCAGCCATACTTAACCTGAAAGGTTCGTAGTCGAGGCTGTATTCATCCTTCACCGGAACAAAAATGTCATACTCAGGTGATAGATATTCCAGTGAACGGTGCCAATCTTCTTTACTGATACTTATATAGTACATTTTATGTGAGAAGATTCACATAATAAAGGTACATGTGCAATTTACTCAAGTCAAGTTTATTTTGGCGTTCTTCCCGGTAGTAATGGATTATCGATTCATAAGATATTAATAATCAGTATTGTATTTTTTATATACGGTATGTAAAAAAGTTAGTTTATCTTGCTTTACGTAAAAACTGACAAGGATTTAATGTGAAACAATTCACAAAATATGGAGTCAGTAACAGTCTGAAGAGAATTTTCCTTTATCACGGGATGGTAGTAAGACTGAACGCAATGGGGGTTACGACAGTATTTTCCCATACCCTGGCAGAAGGTTCGGGTTTTACACCGGAGCAGGTCCGGAAAGATTTTTCAGAATATAAGATACGAGGTCACAGGAGGGGAGGTTATTCTACCGAAAAGCTTCTTTCAGATATGGAGTCTCTGTTCAAGAGAGACAGGATGAGTAACGTAATTCTTGTCGGCATGGGCAACCTGGGCCAGGCACTGGCACGGTACCAGCAGCTTCAGCAGAGGGGAATAAACATTGTGGCGACTTTTGATATTGATCCTTATAAGCAGAAGTCAAGAACCGAGTACCAGGTTTATTCTATGGACAGGTTGCAGGAGATCGTTGAGAGATTCAGCGTACTGGTAGCCATAGTTGCCGTGCCGGATATTTCCGCTCAGGATGTTTGCTCGCAACTGATAGATATGGGTATCAGGGGTATTGTCAATTTCTCCCCTGTAATGCTTAAGGTGCCGGAGTTTGTTGTTGTCAACAATGTCAGTCTGAGTGATGAGATTGAAAGTGTTATCTGGTTTGTCAGGTCATTGAAGAAAGGGCCGACACTTTACCTGTAATTAATTTGTAGTGCAAGGGTTTCATATAATGATCAGGGGCCTGGTGCAGGGAGTCGGATTCCGTCCGTTTATCTACAGGCTTGCCACTGCCAGGGGACTTCATGGTGAGGTGGTTAACCGGAGTGACGGAGTGGCTGTTATCCTTGATTGCGGGGAGTCGCTTGCCGAACAATTTGCAAGGGATATACCCGTCATGGCACCACAGGCTGCGATGATCAGATCCATAGAGGTAACAAAGAGAGAGGTTGGCAGATATGAATGCTTCAGTATCCTTTCAAGCAGGGATATAGATGACAACATTACTGAAGTCAGTCCTGATATTGCCGTATGTGATGAATGTCTTCATGATATTGATTCAGATATAAACCGTATAGATTATCCTTTTGTCAACTGTACCTCCTGTGGCCCCCGTTTCTCTATCATAAGTTCCCTGCCGTATGACAGGGTCAGCACTTCCATGGCTCCGTTTGCGATGTGTGACAACTGCACTGCGGAGTACAACGATATCTCGGACAGGCGCTTTCATGCCCAGCCTGTGGCCTGTAACAAATGCGGGCCCGTTTATAGTATGAATATTGACGGCCGGGAGATCAGAGGTATCAGATCCATCCTGGAACAGATGGCTGAGCGGTTGTCGGCTGGCCTTTCGGTTGCAATCAAGTCTACCGGGGGATATAATCTTATGTGCGATGCTTTCAGCGAGGAGGCTGTGTCGGGTCTCAGGCACAGGAAACAGCGTGACCGCAAACCTTTTGCAGTTATGTTCCGCGATCTTTCTGCCGTGCGGGATTATTGTGCTGTCAGTAAGGAGGAGGAGGCAGCCCTGTTATCCTGGCGCAGGCCGGTAGTGATACTTGAGAGTATCAGGCCGCTGGCACCTTCAGTAAGCAGCGGACTACGCACGGTGGGAGCCATGCTCCCCCATATGCCGGTCCATCATATGCTCTTCAGGATGATAGGGATGCCTGCGGTGGTTCTCACAAGCGGAAACCTGTCACATGAGCCTGTCATTACCGATGATACCGTCGCAGCGGAAGATCTGATGAAGGTAACAGGATGTGTCGTCAGCTATAACAGGGCAATAAATAACAGGATTGATGATTCGGTGGTACGCATTATAGATGGCGGGATGGCCATCATCAGGAGGGCGAGAGGCTTTGCCCCTCAGCCTGTCGGACTGGCCCGTGACGCTGAAGGTATACTTGCCGCAGGAGCAGAGATGAAGAACAGCCTGTGCATAGGTAAGGGCAGTCAGGCCCTGCCGTCCCAGTATATAGGTGACATGTACAACCCTGCCACATACGAATTTTACCTGGAGACCTTCAGGTTATATTCCTCTCTTTTCAGGTTCACGCCATCATCTGTCGCATGCGATATGCATCCCGACTACCTCTCGTCGCGCTTCGCAGATGAGCTGTCACGTGAGAGAGGTTTGCCTCTTACCAGGATTCAGCACCATCATGCGCACGCCGCATCCGTGATTGCCGAGCACAACCTGTCCGATCCTGTCATAGGAGTGGTAATGGACGGCACAGGTTATGGCCTTGACGGCAACATATGGGGCAGTGAGTTTCTTGTGACAACACCAGGCGGTTTTGAAAGATATTCTCATTTTGACTACATAAAGATGCCTGGAGGTGATGCAGCAGTAAGGGAACCATGGCGAATGGCTCTCTCCTGCGTTCATAAATACCTTGGCGCCGGCTATGATTTCAGGTCGCTCAGGCCCTTCAGGAGCATAGATGAGAGAAAGATATCCGTTGTGTCCGGCATTATTGAGCAGGGTATCAATTCCCCACTGACATGTGGCGCCGGCCGTCTCTTTGATGCTGTCTCGGCCCTTCTTATGCTTTGCCCTGAGCAGGTTTATGATTCTGAAGCACCCATGTTGCTTGAATCGGCCATAAATAAGAATTCTGAAGAGTACTATCCATTTACAGCCGGAGAAACAGTGGATGTCGGGGAAATGTTCCGGGAGATGGTAAGGGAGCTTGACAGTTCCGACTCTTCATCAGTTGCTGTAAAGTTTCATAACACCATAGCTCGGATCATCATGGAAGTATGCAAGCTGATAAGAAGAGATACCGGGATAAGGACAGCAGTCCTTTCCGGCGGGGTTTTTCAGAATCGTTTTCTGCTGGGCAAGACCGCTGCTCTTCTCAGGGGAAACGGGTTTAAAATATATACAAATCACCAGGTTCCTGCCAATGACGGTGGCATATCACTGGGGCAGCTCTATCTGGTGGCAGAAAGGAGGTCGTTATGTGTCTGAGTCTTCCGGCAAAGGTGTTATCGATAGATGGTGACGTTGCCAGGGTATCCGTCGGAGGTGCGGTTTTCTCTGCAGGAATGCAGATGGTTGAAAATGTAAAGGAGGGTGATTACATACTGCTTCATGCCGGCTTTGCAATTGAGAAGCTCAGTGAGGAGGATGCCCTGGAGACGTTGCGTCTGTTACATGAAATGGAAGAAGCTGAAAGAAAACAGCCCGGTGATGAAATACGTTGACGAGTACAGGGACAGAGCGCTGATTGTCAGGCTGGCGGAGCAGATAAGAAGGTCGGTTGACCGTGACTATACATTTATGGAAGTCTGTGGCGGACATACATCAGCCATACACCGTTTTGGGCTGCCGGCATTACTGCCGGCCGGCATAAGGCTTTTATCCGGACCGGGATGCCCGGTATGTGTAACACCGGCAGCATACATTGATACACTTGTTGATTTTGCGCTGAACCAGGGATATATAATAGCCACTTTTGGAGATCTCATCAGGGTGCCGGGGACACAGATGACT
>QKGI01000054.1 GCA_003250475.1 Bacteroidota bacterium
TGTCAGCATGGTGCCGCCATATTCAATTGCTACTGTAAAGTAATGAAAATAATCTGACCGCCGGAGTTCCTGCCTGATAACTGTGAACCTGACTGCATCGAAATCATCCCGTGCTTCACAGGCAAATATTTTTCAGCAGTAATAAATTTCGTCAGGGTAGAGTACAGTGTTAACGGTCTTAAGGATGTACCGTGACTCTTATTTTGTATCTTTAATAATATCCCTGTCTTAAGATAACAGATGATGCCCCGGGAAATAAGATACAGTCCTTTCATTCATGCGATTATCATGATTGTGGTCCTGGCTGCCTGTCAGAAAGACCCGGAGATCACCAGGGAGGAGTATGTGCTTAGCATTACAGAGAAGGTAAACTCCGACAGTCTTGGTTCGTATATCAGCTGGCTTGAGGGCATGGGGACCCGTTTTGCGCTGGCCGACAACCACAGGGAGGTTGCCGTAGAGATCAGGAACAGGTTCGTTTCTTTCGGTTATAATGATGCCAGGCTCGACTCATTCTACCTGACAAAGACTTTCCGTGACATCACCTATTCAACGTGGCAGTATAATGTCATTGCCTCCATGCCCGGCCGCAACCAGGACAATATATGCGTTGTGGGCGCTCATTATGACGATGTTGTTTCGGGGGGCGATCCTTTTACCCTTGCTCCAGGGGCAAATGACAATGCATCGGGTGTGGCGGCGGTACTTGAGATGGCCCGTATCATCAAGAGATACAGGTTCCGTCCCGAACACACCATCAGGTTTGTTGCCTTTGCCGCCGAGGAGATTGGACTGAATGGCAGCATCGACTGTGTGACAAAAGCTGCCATGGCAGGCGACAGAATATTAATGATGATCAATCATGACATGATCTCTTATGTGGCGGATCCTGGTGCCAGGCCCTGGCATGTCAATATCATATACTACGACAACTCTGAGCAACTGAGAGATGAGGCGGCGGCATTATGTACCGCCAACACCTCCCTCGTACCATACTCTGACAATACTTATTACAACCGCAGCGACAGTTATCCCTTCTTCGTGGCCGGGTTCAGGGCCCTGTTCTTCCAGCAGGGCGACTTCGAGGACACGTATCACACCACCGGCGATGTGTCATCCGTATGCAACATGGAATATTGCAGGGAGGTTGTTAGGGCCTCCTTCGCAGTGCTGGTCGATAAAAACTATTGACGGCACTGATAACCGTACCTTCGCTTCCGGGCAGATTGCGATGATTCATTTTCTACCCTTGCCGGAATACATGGAGAAAACAATTAATCGATACTATTGTAAGAAATAAACAGGTCTGCAATGGTTTATTAAACTTATACTGGTCCGGTTGGTTTTCATATGATGCCTAATGCCAGGATTATAAAAGAAGAAGGAATATGGAAAGGAGCAACATAGTGTTTATAGCAAAAAGTCTTGATGGATATATTTCAGACAGGGATGGGATGCTGGATTGGTTAAACGCGGTCCCCAATCCCGGAAACGAGGACATGGGTTATTCTGACTTCATTGAGAGCATTGATGCGGTGGTAATGGGACGAACAACGTTTGAGACTGTCTGCAGTTTCGGTATTGAATGGCCGTATAAAATACCTGTCTTTGTATTGAGCAGGACTTTAGAAAAGCCGGGTGAGGAATACAAAGGCAAGGTAGAGATAATCGATGGTCCGCTTAAGGATGTTGTGAAGCAATTAAATAATAAAGGTTATAACCGGCTGTATATTGACGGTGGATTAACCATCCAGGGGTTCCTGAGGGAGGATATGATAGACGAGATCATAATCACGACGATCCCCGTCCTGCTTGGGGGAGGTAGTCGTCTGTTCTCAGATTTACCCACGGAGCTTGAGTTCAGCCATGTTGACACTCATGTGTTTCTGAATGAGA
>QKGI01000125.1 GCA_003250475.1 Bacteroidota bacterium
GCTCCGCAACAGGAAACGTGACTGTAGCAGGGTCAGGATATGAAGAGACCCTCTTGTCATACTTCAGCAAAATAAACTACTCCTTACTTGACAGGTATCTTCTGAGCTTCACTGCCCGCTATGACGGTAGCTCAAAATTCTCGAAGAATAATAAATTCGGGTTCTTCCCGTCGGCTTCACTGGGCTGGAGGATAAGCAAGGAAGATTTCATGCAGTCTGTCCAGTCTATTTCTGACCTGAAACTAAGGGTGAGCTGGGGTATGAACGGTAACTCGAATATCAGCACAAATGCTACCAGGGATACCTATTCCGCAAACTATGCCAGTACTGCCTACCATATTGACGGTGCTGACCAGGGTACAATGCCCTCGGGTTATTACCTGACACACCGTGGCAATGAAAATCTCCGCTGGGAGGCATCAGAGCAGATTGACGTTGGGGTTGATATAGGGTTGTTTGACCAGAGACTTTATGGTACATTCGATGTTTACCATAAGATAACTGACGGTATGTTGTATGAACCTGCTTACCTCGGTACTATCGGCGAAGGTGGTTATACCTGGCTGAACGCTGCAAATATGACAAACAACGGTTTTGAGTTAGCCGTGACCTTCAACAGCAGGCCTAATGCCAAATTCTCTTACTCCATTACAGGTAATGTGGCAGCCAACAAAAACACCATTGACGATCTTCCCAAGGAGGTTATTTATTCATATGGCGGCAACGGACTGGGTGACAATATCCTGGGCAGGCCCTTAAGATCAATATATGGCTTTGTCTTTGACGGTATTTACCAGAATCAGCAGGAGGTTGATGAAGGACCGGAACAGGGAAACAAGGGTGTAGGTCGTATGAAATTCAAAGACCTTGACGGTGATGGCAGGATAACTGAGGAGTTTGACCGTACCTGGATAGGTATACGGGAACCCGACCTTACATATGGGTTGAATTCATATTTGAAGTATAAAGGATTTGACCTGAATATCTTCCTGCAGGGAGTTATGGGCAACGATGTATATAACGACTACAAACTGTTGAGCGATTTCTATAACACCGGGGTGATCGCCGGACGTAATCACACAACGAGAGTCCTTGACGCATGGACACCTTCTAACACATCTTCCACCATACCGGCACTCTCTATAACAAATATCAATGAGGAGACCGGAAGAAACTCAACATATTTTGTCGAATCAGGGTCATATCTGAAACTCCGGAATATTGAGTTTGGATATACTGTCCCGGCTAATATTTCCAAGAAAGCATATATACAGAACCTGAGGGTATACGTATCTGCTGAGAATACACTGATGATATGCAAGAGATGGGGAGATAATGCCTTTACGGGAGTTGATCCGGAAATTACTGGAGACTACGCCAATGCCTATGACAGACCCGCGGTCTTCACATTCGGTATAAATGCAACATTCTAAAAAAGAGCGATATGAAACGAATATATTATTATTTGATATCAATTGTAATAGTCACTGTATTGACCATCGGGTGCGACTCATCCTTCCTGGATGTAACCCCGAAAGCTTTACTGACTGAAGACAATCTCACCGGTGCGGATAACATTGATGGTCTTGTTATTGCAGCTTACGCTTTTATCGGCCAGATGGGCGCCTATCAGACACTTGACGGCTGGATGCTGGGGCGATGCCCGCAGCGGTGACAACTATAAGGGCGGATCAGGACTGACCGACCAGAGTGCATACTATGAAATGGAGACCTTTACTACCGTAACCCCTAATGTGGGGAATAACAGTACATTCTGGATAAGCGCTTATCGTGCAATTTCAAGATGCAACGCAGCTATCCGCCAGATCGACAAGGCCACTGAGGATGAATATCCTTTAAAAACGGCCAGAATGGGAGAGATGCTGTTCCTCCGCGGTCTCGTACATTTTGTTTTGAAGGAAAGGTACAAGTATATACCGTTCATCACAGAGGAGATGACCTCTTCCGATATCAGGCTCCTGCCCAACAGGGATCCCGAAGAAAACGACGACATGTATATCTGGGAGAAAATACTTAACGATTTCACTCTCGCGGCACAATACCTGCCTGCTACCCAGGCAGATAAAGGCCGGCCGACCCTCTACTCAGCCAAGGCCTATGCTGTCAGTACTCTCCTTTGGATGGCATACAGGCAGAATGAAACCCACCAGGTTGTCGATGTTGATGCCGCCAGGCTGCAGCAGGCTCTGACACTTTGTAATGATATTATCAATACAAGTGACAGGGCGCTGACTCCGGATTTCGGCTTTAACTTTATGTTTGAATTTGAGAACAACGAGGAATCACTGTTTGAAATCCAGTATTCAATCAATGACGGAACCACCAAGGGTAACCTTAACTTCGGCCAGTCGTTGAATACCCCGAGATGGCAGCCCTGGTTCCGTTGCTGCGACTTCCACAAGGTAACCTATAACCTTCTGAATGCATTCAGAACAGGTGCCGACGGCTTACCTCTCTTTACCACTTACAACGATGCCGAGTTGATGGACAACTACTTCGGTTATTTTGCCGATAACACCTTCGACCCGCGTATCAGCCACACTGCCGCAATACCCGGTCACCCATGGAAATATGATCCTACCCTGAAGTATGACAGCCTGGGATCAAGAAACCCGGATGTTTACGGATACGTCCATTCCCTGAAGGAACAGGTGCATCCGTCATGTACGTGCCAGTGGGAAAACCGTCAGAACTCGATGAACAAGAGACTGATGAGACTGGCACAGGTGTTGTTGTGGAAGGCAGAGATACTTATCAAACTGAACCGTGAGGATGAAGCACTGCCGATAATAAACGAAATCAGGCAGCGTGCACAGAACAGTACCGGCATGCTGGTCATGCTGGATGGAACTCCGATACTTGACTATAACATTGCCCTCTATGAAGACGGTGTCAATTGTACCTGGACTAATGAATATGCATGGCAGGCATATCTGTTTGAAAGCAGACTTGAGATGGCATGCGAGGGCTTCCGGTTCTTTGATCTCGTAAGGTGGGGTATGGCAGCAGATGTAATCAATGCCTACTTTGAAAAGGAAAAGACCAGGCACACATGGCTCACCGGGGCATTCTTTACACAGGGTAAACATGAATACCTGCCAATACCGCAGGATCAGATCAATCTATCCGAGGGTGTTTATGTTCAAAATGTCAATTACTAACAGACTTAAATCGGTACAGATGAAAAAATATTATTTGCTTATTCTGTTTATCATAGCTGCTTCACTGACCGGGTGCTATGACAGGGAAATACTTGACTCCAAGGAGGGCGAGAGTATTGACCCGGTAAGTAATCTGAGTTTTACCACTACTGAACCTGAGGTAGTATTTACCTGGAATTTGCCGTCTGGCTATCCGGCAGATATAATACAGCCGGTATCAGTTGTGGTTACGATCTACAGGGATGATGTTAAGATCTCGACCATAACGCTGGCCGATGCTCCGACTACTTATACGTATACCGCATACTCCTCTGCCAACACTTACCGCTTTATCTTCAAGGTAAGGGCTGAGGTTGACACTGACGATCCGAATATGTCTTCCCTGAGGTATTCCTCGGGTAAGGTAGCTGTACTTTAAGGATTGCTTCCAGAATAACCTGCCAGGAATACATTTTGTTATCCTGGCAGGTTTTTTTCTGGTTTGATTACCCGAAAGTTAATCTGGGATATAATGGATATCTTAATGTAACAATCAAAATATCATGAGAATAAAGCTTAGTTCAGCTGTTGTTGCTGTAATATTATTACTCAGTACGGGTCAGAGGGGTTCTGCACAGAACCTCGATGCTGTCCGGATGCCCGTGGCAGCAAAATCAATGCGCGCCACCAGCGGCAACCCGGTTAATAACAGTGATGCCTGGCATTTCCAACCGGGAGAGACCAGGGAGTTAGCCCATCTTTATGGCCCGGGAGAGATAAGGCACATGTGGTTTACCGCCTTCTCTGAGAATATCCGCTACCCACGTGCATTTGTTCTCCGCATTTACTGGGACGGATCTGATGTACCATCGGTTGAAACACCTCTTGGTGACTTCTTCGCAGCCGGTAACGGCATGAGTGCCGAGATAAATTCTGTCCCGGTATGTGTTAAATCATTTGGACGTGGATATAATTGCTATTGGATAATGCCATTTAAAAAGGAGGCCAGGATTACGCTTACAAACGATTCGGAAGAATATGAAGCCGGGTCACACTTTATGATCGACTGGGTGCAGTTTGACCAGGTTCCCCAGGAGGGTATATTATACTTTCACGCTCGCTACCACCAGGACTATGATCCTGTCTATGGTGAACACTATACTGTCTTTGAGACAAAGGGGAAAGGGCAGTATGTGGGTACGGTGCTGTCTTCCCAGAACAGAACGGGACACTGGTATGGAGAGGGTGATGATTTCTGGTTTATAGACGGGGAGAAAAAACCACGTCTGTGCGGGACCGGAACGGAAGATTACTTCAATGAAGCGTGGAATATGCGTGTTCACTCAGGTCTTTATACAGGCTGTACCATCTTCGAACCCCGTGCCATAGACGCAAGGGTGACGGCATACCGGTGGCATATTCCTGATCCGGTATACTTCAGCAAGTCGGCAAAGTTCGAGCTTGAACGGACCGGCTTTATACTTGATTCAATCGGCAATGTTATCACCGGTCATGGCCATCGTCCTGACTATTGGGCTTCTGTCTCATACTGGTACCAGGATCAGGTGGCTAAGCCCTGGTGTGAGTTTCCATCTTACAGTGAGAGGGTAAATCCCGAGATCGTGTTGCAACTACCGAAAATGGTTGATAAGATGCGTCATTCTGACGGAGTGGAGCTCAGGGTAAATCCCTATAGCCGTGCCACATATACCAAGCCCTGGTTCCAGGCAGTGAATAATTCCGTCGGAGAGTGGATTGAAATACCGTTTGAAATCAAGGAGGCGGGACTCTATTCAATGTCACTGTTTCAGCATCTTCGTGAAGACAACGGAATCTGGAAGGTATATATAGACGACAAAGAGCTTTATGAGGCAGGGGAGTCCCAGATTGCCGGAGGCTATGAGGTTGACAAGGTAAGGCAGATGTCGCCGGAAGAGATCAACACCACTCTTGATTTTTATAATATATTTCAGAAAAATGAGCATGAGGACTATATCTACGGACAGAGGAGAGAGAGGAAGATAGGCTTGTTTGAATTTGAACCCGGAATACATACGGTGAAACTCATGTGTGTTGGTTCAAATCCTCTTACCGCCCGTCCGGGATCAGTTAACCTGAGATATAATCTTTCAGCTGATATTATATCATTCAGGAAGTTCCCGGATAAGGGTCTGAAAGAGTGGATAAAGAGAGTTATTAACGATACAGCAAAAGAAAACTGATACATTACGACCATTCCTTTCACTGGAAGTAATGCCAGGAAGAAAATGCCAGATTTGTTCGGGTCACTATTTCAATGCCGTTAAGAGCTCTCCCCGGTAATAAGGAATGTTGCAGTATCAACCTGACATGGTCAGACCATGTCAGGTTACGAAGCAAATTATTAATGATTATGTCGATGTTTAACCACGTTATCGTCCGGCGCGTTATGTGCCTGGCGGTTGTTCTTGTCATTTTTTCAGGCATACTGAACGGGCAGCAGACCCTTATAGGCCAGACTGAAAAAATCTATCAGCTTTCAACTGAGATAAAAAATATACTTGGAATGGCCTTCTGCGGCGACGAAAGGGGAGAGTACCTCTTCGTCTTCGAGGGGACATCGCGAAAAATACATAAAATCAAAATCGAAGAGACCACTAGGGACCTGATCTACCAGAACAGTATGCTGGTAGAAGGAGCGGAGTTAACCAGCCCAAGGGGTCTCGCTTATGCAAAGGAGGTCTCAGGCGATGTTTTTTATTTCCTCGATTACGTGCTCTTTATGCAGGGCAGTACCTACAAAAAGAAGGGGTTATTATATCGCTATGACATTGACAACAATGATCTTACCTTTATCGACCTTAACACCGAGGGCTATGAGATAGGTGTGAATCCGGTTTTTGCGCTGGCAAGGCAGGATGACTATCTCTACATCAGCTTTGACCCGAGCAACCTGGGAAGCCATACCGCACGTGTCCGTCATGGACTGGTCAGAATGACAGTGGATGACGGGCAGAGTGTTTCTGTAACGGTAAATAACAAAACATTCCTCCGCCCTCATGCATGGCAGGAGGCCCTGGAAGGACGTCCTGCAGGTATCGCACAGATGCCCGGGCCGGGTAAGGATACTGCTGAAGACGGGGTTGAAGCATCTCACTCACTCACGGGTATGACAGTGGAAGGCGCTGAATACCTGTGGGGAACGGTGGGGAGCGACTACATTTACCTTATGGATAGTAAGACAGGGCGTGGTCTTTTCTACTTTGACAGGCCCGGGGCCGGTACTTTCCCTTTTTACGATCTGATGGCTTATGGCAGCCAGAACCTGTGGGTGGCGGATAAGGATGCATCGGGCTCCTTTATAGTACACAGGATAAATATTCTCAGTAATCCTCAGCTTCCTTTTACGGGATCGAAATGTTACCGTGAGATGAGGATGGAGATTACATCGACGGTAAATTCCGCGACCATCACGCCAAGGGGTTATGTTTATCACACATTTTGCCACCCTTATACGAGTGAGGCATCAGGAAACCAGGGGGTTGTCCCAAACAGCGTGAGGGTGAACGATCTTACCGGGGTGACCGGTTATACTGTTGAGCAACTCTATCTTGATCCCGCAGGCGACAGTGGAACAAGACAGGATTATACCCTGGTAGCATACCAGACGGATCAGCACCCTGACATAAGACAGTATAAGACAGAGCTTTTTATTAAATACTGGACCAGGGATTTCCGGTATTATGTATATCCTCACCTGGCATTCAGGGACGGCGGTCCCGAAGGGACTCATTATCTTGAAGATGATGCGATCCTGTATGGAGTAGAAGCGGATCCTGCAAGCTACCAGGATTTTATTGCCAGGGTCAGGCAGGCTATGTTTGATGAGTATCATACCGAACCGGATATGGATAATCCCTACTGGGCTGCCCTGAACGTACTGGAATATATCGTTGAAAACTATCACTATCCGAATGACGGTGCAGGATATTATGCTACATACGACTACTCAAAAAATGATTACAACTCCCACCCGGGGAATATAAAAGCATCTTATTCAGCTGATGACATTTATGTTGATAATATCACCGCTTGCTCCGGAACGGGGGCAATGGTGGGAGGTATAATGAGGTATATAGGCCTTCCATGTGTGTGGCTGGGAACAAGTAAGGAGCTGGCCCTGGCCGATGACTTCTACGGACCTGAGAATAATGAAGCCGAGGTAAGCAACGGACACCGTTATAACAAGGTATGGCTCGGTAGTTTATATGGCTGGCAGGATATCGATGCAACCCCGAGGGTGCCGGCATTGAATGCCTATAGTGCAAAACCAAAGGAGATGTCTCAATGGGAGATAATGCAAAAAGCTTTTGCACGGGTAACGCCTAAAAGGCTCATTCATAACATGCAGGCAGAGTTCTGGGATAAAATGCATATCCCGTTCAGAAATGTCTGTGTAAACAAGGTGAACTCCTGCGGCAGCACCAGGTATAATCTTATGGGCTCTTATACATATCCCGACCTGTTCAACCTCTCAGGCCAGTTCATGAGGATAAGGGGGGTACAATTTATAGAGAATGTGCATGTTGACGTGGATGAACAGAATAACGCCACTATTACCTGGCAGAAAACCGGCGACTGGGATCAGGACACCGATGCCAGGCTGAGGATTATCATGGAAAAACAATGTCTGCCTCTAGAGTCCTGTTACCCTGCATACAAGGATCCGGTGGTACTGGCAGAGAGCATACCCTGTACGCAGGAGTCGTTAAATGTGGCCCTGGGTCAGTACCAGGGCGGCTCCTACAGGGTGACGGTGGAAAAGGTGGAAGATCCCGTGACAGGCAACATCCGGAGTTTTATCCTGAAAGATCTGTCTACCTCAGCCGGGGGTATGGAAGACGATGCCAATCAGGCGAAAATTTATCCAAATCCGACCTGTGGCAAGGTGTATGTAGACCGGGATAATGTGTCGAAGGTTGAAGTTTTTGACATAAACGGGAACCTCATGAAGGTTGTGAGTGATGGATCAGAGCGTGAACTTGATTTCAGCGGGATGTCAAAGGGTCAGTATGTTGTCAGGATTTATGTCAATAACGGAACCGTCACTGAAAAGGTACTTGTATATTAGCAGGTAACAATATGACAGTATTCAGGAAAAATGAAAAAACACACCGGATTGTTACTGGTGGCTGGATTGCTCATTTTCAGCCAGTCGTGTAAACAGAAATCAGATGATCCAGCTGCCGGATACCTCCTTGATGAGGCTGGCAGGAAGGATGCGGCAATTGTTGTTCATTTGAGAGTTATTGATCAGTGCGATATCAGCCTCTCACCTCTGGCAGGTTCCAGGGCCTGCTCACCGGTGCGGTTACATAAAGGGATAAAGGACGGGAGCAGCGATACTATCCATATTTCACATAATTACCTCCCGGGGGAGTTTCTTCTGGGCTTTGACAACAGTGCGGAGGGCGATAACGATTCCCTACACCGTGAGAAATATATAATAGTCTCAGATCAGGACCTTGAGATATGGATAAATCCGTTATACGAAGATGACCCTGACAGTACATGGTTTCAGGGCGGAGAGAGGGAGAACAATAGCTGGCAGCA
>QKGI01000011.1 GCA_003250475.1 Bacteroidota bacterium
AAGGAAATATTTAGGGTTATTATCCGATTTTAAGGTAAGTGATGCCTTCGAGGTCGGCCTGGTTAAACACCCCGCGGCCGTCGATAAGGAGCGGGGTCTTCATGAGTGACCTCACCCTCTCCCAGTCGGGCATGCGGTATTCTTTCCACTCGGTGACGTGAAAAAGAACATCCGCCCCCTCAACGGCATCATATATGTCCGTGGCGAGCTCTATGCTGTCACCCAGCCTCTTCCGGGCCTCACCCATAGCCTGGGGGTCATAGGCCTTCACTATGCATCCTGCCTCCAGGAGCTGGCTGATGAGAGTGAGCGAGGGAGCCTCACGCATATCGTCGGTGCCGGGTTTGTATGATAGGCCCCATATGGCCGCCCGTCTTCCCCTGGTAGCACTGTCATAGTAATCGTTGAACTTGCCGAACAGAACCTTCTTCTGCCTCTCGTTGATAGCTTCGACCGACTCAAGCAGGGTCACCGGCGAGTCGTGGTCCCGCCCTGTCTTTATGAGGGCCTTGACATCCTTGGGAAAGCATGAGCCGCCGAAGCCGGGGCCGGGGTAGAGGAACTTGCTCCCTATCCGTGAGTCCGAGCCTATGCCCTTTCTCACCATGGCAACATCGGCACCTACCTTCCCGCACAGGTTGGCTATCTCGTTGATGAAGCTGATACGTGTCGCCAGCATGGCATTGGCGGCATATTTTGTCATCTCGGCCGAGGGTATGTCCATGAAGATGACCCTGAAGTTGCTGAGGAGCATGGGTGCATACAGGCGGGTCATCAGCTCCCTGGCCCGTTCGCTCTCAACGCCCACAACCACCCTGTCGGGTTTCATAAAGTCGTCGATGGCAGCTCCCTCCTTGAGGAACTCCGGGTTGGAGGCAACATCAAATTCGACATGCACACCTCTTTTTGCCAGCTCCTCTTCGATGGCGCCCTTCACCAGCCTGGATGATCCTACAGGGACAGTGCTCTTGGTGACAACCAGCAGGTACTTCTGTAGGTTCCTGCCTATGGTACGGGCTACATCGATCACGTGGCTCAGGTCTGCACTGCCGTCTTCGCCGGGCGGCGTACCCACGGCAATGAAGAGCATCTCCACATCGTTAACACTCTCCGTCAGGTCAGTCGAGAAGAACAGCCTGCCGGCCTTTGTATTTCTTTTAACCAGGTCTTCCAGTCCGGGCTCGTAGATCGGGATGACCCCGTTGTTGAGTCCCTCTATCTTGTCCTTATCACTGTCGATGCACCAGACACTGGCGCCGAGCTCGGCAAAGCACGCCCCGCTCACCAGCCCGACATAACCGGTCCCTACTATCGAAATGTTCATTTTCTGTTATGAGTTGTGGTTAATGACCTGCTGTCCGGCAGGCCCTGATGTAGCAAAGACTGTATTGATAACAGCCATATGAAATGAAAACACAACCGCCATGTTACCGGAGGCAGTTGCGTGTGACAGTAAGCCTTTGTGAAGATTAATTGCCGAAGAGCAGGCCGAGCTTCAGGTTGATGAAACTGTCGCGTATGCCGCTTTCGGCTACACGGTTGAAAAAGTCATAGTCGTACTGCGTAAACAGACCCGCAGCAAAGGTTAACTGGGTGCCGCGCATCACGGGTATTGTAATACCCACGCCGGGGTTCATGAAATATCTTGCCTGCTGGCTGAAATCCTCGAAGTTGATGAGGAAGCCGCCGTCAAGCATAAAAAAGAACTTATTCTTCTGCCTGCCAAGATAGTACCTGGCATCTCCTATCACCGGCAGCATCCATCCGCCTTCCCTGTAATCGAGCCCGAAGTCGTAAGGTAAGAAACCCACCCCGCCGCCAACGGCCAGTCCGCCGTTAAACTTCCATCCGAATATTG
>QKGI01000167.1 GCA_003250475.1 Bacteroidota bacterium
CAGCCATCAGCTCATCATGTGTCCCTGATTCGGCAACCCTTCCGGAGTCAAGTACAATGATCCTGTCAGCATCCCTGGTATTGGAAAGACGATGGCTTATGAAAATGCATGTCCGTCCGTCAGTTATCCTGCCCAGGTCCGAAAATATCTCATACTCGGAATCGGCATCCAGCGATGATGCCGGCTCGTCCATTATCAGTACGGGAGCCTCACGGTATACCGCCCTGGCGATGGCCAGTTTCTGCCACTCGCCCCAGCTCAGCTCCCTGCCTCCCCCTGTATGATGACCGAGCATAGTGTCATAGCCTCCGGGTAGTGATTCAAGCAGCTCCTGTAGCCCTGTCAGGGCTGCCGCACTCCTGACCTTCTCCCCGTCATCACCATTGCCGGCGCTGCCCAGCCGTATATTGTCGCGTGCACTCAGGTAATAAAGCATGAAGTTCTGAAAGACCACGGAGAACAGCCTGCGATAATCTTCCGGGAGCAGGTCCCTGGCATCTATACCGTTGATCCTGACAGATCCGGTGTCAGGGTCATAAAGCCTGCACAGGAGTTTAACCAATGTCGTCTTACCCGAACCGTTGGGCCCGACCACGGCTATCTTCTCTCCCCTGTTTATCCTGAAGCTGACATTCTCCAGCGCCGGCCTGCTGGCACCCGGGTAGGTGAAGCACAGGTTTTCAACCGTGATATCACCGAACATACCGGCCTCCGGCGGTCTCTTCCCGCCTGTCATATCGTCCTTTATATCCAGGAAGAGGAAAAGGTCCTGGAGAAAAAGCCTGTTCTCTGCCAGTCCTGAATAGCCGGAAATTGCGTCGCGCAGGTAAACCAGCGCCTGCCTGAAGGCAACCAGGTACATCGCCAGCTCCCCTGCTGTGATAGCCGAGCTCATATATGAACGGGTGGCATATACCAGCACACCGGCAAAGGCTGTAACCCTTACCACCGAGGCGATACTCTCAAGAACCGAGTTCCTGCCCACGGCAGACAGCTCCGGATCTTTAGATGCCCGGTAGTGCTTCCTGAACAGTTTCTCAAAATAGAGGCCCAGGCCAAAGAGCCTCACCTCTCTTGCGGGCTTCTCACCTGTCATCAGCCAGCTGAAATATGCAGCCTGGCGGCTGTCGGCAGTTACCCTCTTCCTTGTCTCATACAGCCTTGAGGAGTTACGGGCCCTGATCCACAGGACAGGCAGGAACACCAGTACAAGGAGTGCCAGGGGGATGAGGCCGAAATGCCTGAGGATATACCCCATCGCCATGAAGGAGATGAGACCGCGGAGGAGAAGGATAAAGTCGGCAACAATTGCCGCCGGTCTCCAGGAGATATCCCGTGCTGCCCTCTCCAGCCGGTCATGGAACGAAGGATCCTCGAAGAACTTCAGTCCAAGGCCGGAGGCATGACGGTGTATAAGCGATGAGATGTGCCCCTCAAGCAGTACGGAGTGCTTTCGTGCAATATACTGACCGGCGTATGAAAGCAGGTCGTCAGCAAGCAGCGCCAGGGCCATGGCCCCTATCAGCCAGGCAATGCCTGCAAGGGGTGAGTCACCCTGAACACCCGGCTCTCCGGTGATCCTGTCAACATAATACCGTAGCAGAATAACAGCCACCAATGGCAGAAAGGCCCTGGTTGTCAGGATTATTACACTGGCTGCCGTCTCCTTCCCGGAACTGTCGGAAAGCAACCTCGCTACCCGCCATATTGTTTTCTTATACGATTGCATTCACACCACGATATTCACAAAGATAACAAGAACAGATGTTAAAAACCTGATAGGCATTGTTCTTATAAATCCAATATTATACTTGACAGAGCCATCCTAATCTTTACTTTTGTGAAAAATAAT
>QKGI01000140.1 GCA_003250475.1 Bacteroidota bacterium
TCACCGACAGGCACCCGGTTGTGCACCGCAGCAAGCTTCATTTCACCGGGAGATACCGTAAGTATGCAGGTGTGATTATTGACATTCTCTATGACCACTATCTGACCAGGGAATGGGATCTCTTCTCAAGAAGACCTCTGGAGAGTGTCACATACAATTTTTACCGGGCCATGGTAAATAACTTTGAGATACTTCCCGAAACAGTGCGTGAGAGAATGCCCTTCTTCATCATTGACAACTGGCTGGAGACCTACCAGACAAGAAGAGGTATCCGGAGAGTGCTTAAGACCCTCAGTGGCATGACCTCCCTGCCGAAGGAGACAAGGTGGGCGATGAGAGTCTGGAAAAAGCAGTACTATTCAATCGAGGAGGATTTCATGGAGTTTTTTCCCCAGCTGATCAACTATGTTGAGTCCGAATTCGGGATAGAGATCTCAACAGATATCCGTGTTCCCTTCTGATATTACCCCAGGTAGTCCGTCCTTCCGGCATCGAGCCTGAGAAACACAAACAGCAGCAGTGTAAATCCCCACAGGGAGCTTCCTCCGTAACTAAAGAAGGGAAGTGGAATACCTATCACCGGCACGACGCCAATTGTCATTCCAATATTAATAAAGAAATGCACCAGGATTAATCCGAAGACACCATAACCGTATGCCCTCACGAAGGTTGTCCGTTGTCGTTCGGCAAGCATCAGGAGTCTCAGCAGAAGCCAGACAAACAGGCCTATCACAACAACAGACCCGATAAAACCCCACTCTTCCCCTACCGTGCAGAAGATGAAGTCGGTACTCTGCTCAGGCACGAACTTGAACTTGGTCTGGGTACCGTTAAGATACCCTTTGCCTGTAACCCCTCCCGATCCAATAGATATAAGTGACTGGTTAAGGTTATAGCCCTCTCCGAAGGGGTCATCCTCTATCCCAAGCATTATATTGATCCTTGTCTGCTGGTGAGGTTGAATAACATTATGAAAGACATAGTCGACCGTAAGAAGATACAGCAACCCGCCCAGCAGGAAGACATAGACTATGGCGGGACCCCTGAGTCTCAGCCTGTAGATGTACCACGCGTATACAATGCCGCCGAGAACGACTGCCAGGGTTATTATTACCGCTGTGTCGAGATCAAGAAGATAATGACCGGTGAAGAATGCTATACCTCCTGTAACAGCCATTATCACAGATGCCTTCAGTGTCAGCCGGTAGCCTGATGTCACCAGCAGGGCTATGGCTGCCATAACCACCAGACCTATTGCCACCGGCAGGTTTCCGAGTATCAGTGAAAGAAGGAAAAGCAGTACGGCCATGATCACGGAAACAAAGACCCAGATGCTCATTCCCTCCCGGTACAGCACAACGAAAAATGCGAAATAGGTGATCACCGAGCCCATATCCGGTTGCAGAGCTATGAGAACTGCCGGTGCCATAATTATTGCTGTTGCAGGCACCATGACCCTCAACCCTGACGACTGACGCTGCATATTCAGAAACGAAGCCAGGGCGAGACCTGTTGCAAACTTGGCAAACTCCGAGGGTTGCAGGCTGAAGGACCCTATTTCAAACCAGGCTTTTGCACCGTTTATCTCCTTTCCGATGATCAGTACCATCAGCAACAGGAACAGGAAAAAGCCATAAAAGACCCATGCAAAGAAGAAGTAAAACTTATTGTCAGTCACCAGCACAAATACAGCCAGAACGATTGCGGCTCCTATCCACAAAAGCTGTTTGCCGTACCTCTGAGACAGGTCGAAGATGCTTGTATGTTGCTCGTTGTAGACAGCCGCGTAGATATTCAGCCATCCCATGATCATCATCGCCAGCCACAGCATCACGGTGACCCAGTCAATCCTCCCCAGTATGTTACTGCTCTTTTGCATCGGGTGTTATTACCGTTTTCAGTACATAATCTTCAAGATATTTCCTCCTTACCTGTCCCGTGAGATATTCTTCAATCATCAGGCTGGCAATAGGTGCAGCGAATGTAGATCCGAACCCTGCATTCTCAACATAGACTGCTATGGCTATCTGCGGGTTTTCCCTGGGGGCGAAAGCGACAAAGATCGAATGATCCTTACCGTGCGGGTTCTGTGCTGTTCCGGTCTTGCCACAGATGATTATGCTGTCAAGACGGGCACCCCGGGCCGTGGAACCAGATCCTCCGTTTACGGCTCCCTCCATCCCTTCAATTACCGGTTCAAAGTTCTCAGGTGAAATACCTGTAATATATTTCTGCATATAAAGTGGCGACGGGGATCCGTTATCTCCTACCCTTTTCACCACATGAGGAATATAAAACGAACCCCTGTTGGCTATTATGGCAGCCATATTGGCCATCTGGAGAGGAGTAGCCCCTATCTCTCCCTGGCCGATGGCCAGTGAGATAATAGTCAGGGCCTTCCAGCGATCCTTGCCGTAGTACCTGTCATAATATGACCTTGTCGGTATAAATCCAGGTAACTCGTTGGGCAGATCTATACCCAGCTTATTCCCGAATCCGAATGCTACCAGGTATTCCCTCCATTGATCAAAAGCATCCTGGACAGAGCCATATCTCTGGTTCTCAAGTATATTACGGAAAGCATTGCAGAACCATGCGTTGCACGACTGCGCTACCGCCTCCTGAAGATCCAGGGGTGAGTTGTGTGTGTGACATCCCACTGTCAGCGACCCGGCATGATAACCATTAGAGCAGCTGAAGAGTGAGGAAGGATGAATAACATTCTCCTGCAGCCCTATGAGCCCGTTCATGATCTTGAACGTCGACCCCGGGGGATATGATGCCATCAGGGCCCGGTCAAAGAGTGGCTTGACAGTGTCAGCCTGCAGCAGCGAGAAGTTCTCAGACCTTATCCTACCGACAAGCAGGTTGGGATCATATGAGGGAGATGTCACCAGGGTAAGAATCTCACCTGTCGCAGGCTCTATGACAACAATCGATCCGGTCTTGTTCTGCATCAGCTTCTCACCATACTCCTGCAGACTGATATCGATCGTAGACCAGAGATTGGTTCCCGGGATGGCGATGGTGTCATACCTGCCGTCAGCATAAGAGCCTTTGATATTGTTATGGACATCGACAAGGAAGATATTCACTCCTTTGGTACCCCTGAGCTCTTCCTCGTATGACTTCTCAATGCCGGATACTCCTATATAGTCGCCTGATCTGTAATACCTGTCACGCGCAAGGAGCTTGTTGTCAACCTCGCCGACATAGCCCAGCAGGTGGGCCGCCACCGGGCGGGTGTATTTACGCAGTGTCCTGGCCTGGACGTAGAAACCCGGGAACCGGTACATCTCTTCCTGCAGCAATGCATATGTCTCCGATGAGATCATTTTCATGAATACCGAGGGTGTACGGCGTGAGTAAGAGACTGCACCCTTCATCCGTTCCCGGAAGTCATCCATGGATATGCCCAGTATCTCGTTGAACCTGGAGGTATCAAAAGCACTGGTCTGAATCGGTATCACCAGGAGATCATATGCAGCCTGGTTATAAACAATAAGTTCTCCGTTACGGTCATATATGAGTCCGCGGGCCGGATATTGCATGACAGGCCGCAGGGCATTGTTGGCTGCCGATACGCGGTAGGTCTTGTCAATAATCTGAATGTAAAAGAGCCTGGCAATGAGGATAAGCGCGGCAACAAGCACCAGCGCCATTATTAAATACTTCCTGTTGGCATATCGGTCCTTCATATCCTTATCCTCATCTGTGTGGCCTGATGAAGTCGAACAGGACAATAAAGAACGTAGTCACTGCAGTGCTTAGCAACACTCTCAGCAGGGTATGAAAAAAGTTCTGAAAGCTGAATATCTCAACAAAGAAGAGCGCCATATGGTGTACCAGCACCACCGTGGCTGTGTAAACCAGAAACCATCTCAACCCGTTTTTGTAGGAGGAAGGTGACATGTCAGGGTCTGTTACCTCTGCTGTCACGTTAAGAGATAGTACCCACGGGCGTACGAAGCCGGCAAGCAGGGAGGCAAAGACATGTACTCCCATCGTCCCCGAGAAAATATCAATAACAAAACCTGTCAGGAAAGAGATCAGAAGAAGGATCCATGATGGAACAGACACCGGCAGGATCAGTATGAACATCACATAGACAAACGGGTTGACATACCCGCTGAACTCAATGTTATTGAAAATCAGCAACTGTAATAACACCAGGAGAACAAAGGCGCCGGCATATCTCAGAAATGTGTTCATGGCAATACCTCCTTCTCAAGATTGTCTCTCTCTGACCTGGTAAGGTTACCTATCACATAAACATTGGTCAGTGTTTTAAAGTCAACCGACAGCAGCACCTGCAACGAAACGAAATCACCTCCCTTTCTCTGTTCGCCTGTAAGAGTACCTGCCATCAGGCCGGGGGGGAAGATTGCAGAGAAACCGCTCGTCACTATGGTATCACCCTGGCTTACCACCACATGGTGAGGTATATCCGAGAGCATGGCATGACGATAGTTGATCCCGTCCCATGCCAGCGATCCGAAATAGTTATTACGGGCCATGCTGGCACTCAGCCTGAAGTCGGTGTTCAGCAAAGACATAACCATGGAGTAGTTACGTGATACGCCAACCACAACACCGACAACACCCGATGCAGAGGCTACCCCCATGCCCCTTTGAACCCCCTGCTTTGATCCCTTGTCAATAGTAATGAAGTTCTTCTGCTTATTTACTGAGTTATTGATAACCCTGGCATCCAGGCAGGTATAGTTTATGCCGGCCAGCGTGTCCCTGGCCTGGGTAAAACCATCCCGGTCGACTGAGTTAAGTGCTTCGAGACGGTTTCTGAGCATGATATTTTCAGCCACCAGCTCTTCATTAATCTGGCGGAGCCTGAAATAGTTCGTTCCTCTTTCAATACGCTTTGCCACAAAACCAGAAATATTGCGGGCAACGCCATAGAATACCGTGTGGTGATAATCGTGGGACGAGACTATCATCCCCAGAGCCACTGCTTCCAGTATCAGGAACAATATCAGGGTTTTAAACCTGAGCAGGAAGTTCAGCAGGCTTCTCATTCATGAAACGGGTTTACCTCATAAGGAAAGGATACTTCTCGACATTCTTCAGGGCCACACCTGTGCCCCTGACTACCGCATGGAGCGGATCTTCAGATACCCTGAACGGGATATTTATCTTGTCAGTGAGACGTTTGTCCAGCCCTCTCAACAGCGCTCCGCCTCCGGCAAGAAAGACACCCTTGTTGACGATATCTGCATACAGTTCAGGGGGGGTCTGTTCAAGCACCTGGAGTATGGAAGCTTCAATTTTTGTAAGTGATTTATCAAGACAATATGCAATCTCCTGGTATGAAACCGGGATCTCAATGGGTAATGATGTCATGAGGTTGGGTCCACGAACCACAAAGTCGGCGGGAGGATTTTCAATATCCGGCAATGCTGCCCCGACGGCTATCTTTATATCTTCCGCTGTCTTCTCTCCGATCTTAATATTGTGCTGATGCCTCATGTAGGCCTGTATATCCGAGGTAAAGCCATCTCCTGCAACCCTGATAGACCTGTTGCATACGATGCCGCCGAGGGCTATTACGGCTATCTCCGTTGTTCCACCGCCAATATCCACCACCATACATCCCTCCGGTGCTTCCACATCAAGCCCTATACCTATCGCTGCCGCCATGGGTTCATAGATGAGATATACATCCCTTCCGCCTGCATGCTCCGACGAGTCGCGGACAGCCCTGATCTCCACCTCCGTGCTGCCACAGGGAATTCCTACCACCATCTTCAGAGAGGGAGAAAAGAATTTAGGACCTGTGTTGATCATCTTGATCATCCCCCTGATCATCAGCTCTGCAGCATTGAAGTCGGCGATAACGCCATCCCTCAGAGGCCTGATAACGCGTATGTTCTCATGTGTCCTGCCATGCATCTGGCGGGCCTTCTCTCCTATGGCTATAAGTTTGCCCGTGTTCCTGTCGATGGCCACTATAGAAGGCTCATCGACAACCAGCTTATCATTGGCAATTATATTTGTGTTGGCTGTGCCAAGGTCAATTGCAACCTCCTGTGAAAGAAAAGAAAATAATCCCATTGCCTTAAAATACTATTTCCTGTTATTATGTTAGTGTTTAAAGTGTCTTACACCTGTAAAAACCATGGCAACATTGTTTTTATTGCAATAGTCTATTGATTCCTGATCGCGTACCGAACCCCCGGGTTGTACTACCGCCGTAATTCCTGCTTCATGGGCTGCGGTAACAGAGTCAGCGAAGGGGAAGAAAGCATCCGAAGCCATCACTGCCCCTTCAAGGATGAAGCCGAAAGAGCGGGCTTTGTCTATGGCCTGCTTCAGGGCATCTATCCTTGATGTTTGTCCTATACCGCTTGCGCAGAGCTGCAATCCCCGGGCCAGCACCATGGCATTAGAACGGCTGTGCTTGACAATCTTATTTGCAAATACCATATCTGCATACTCCTCCCCGGAAGGTCTCCTCTCCGTGACCGGCTTCATATCCGCAACCGACTCTGTCTGCCTGTCACGTTCCTGCCATAACACTCCGCCCAGCATAGACCTGAACAATGCCTCGTCACCGCCTTTGCTTTTACGCCGAAGGATGATCCTGTTCTTTTTCGAACGCAGTATATCCACTGCCCCGGGGGTAAAAGAAGGTGCGATCACTACCTCAAGAAAGGACTTGTCCATCAGTGATGCCACTCCTTCATCGATCTCCCTGTTGGTGATGGCCACCCCGCCATATGCCGAAACCGGGTCACAGGCAAGGGCAGCTTCCCATGCCGTCTGCAGGTCTGGACGTGAAGCTACCCCGCAGGCATTGTTGTGTTTCATTATTGCGAAGGTGACATCATTGAATTCATCAATGAGGTTTATTGCTGCATCAATGTCAAGCAGATTATTATATGATATCTCCTTGCCATGAAGCTGTTCAAAGACCTGGTCAAGGCTGCCGTAGAAGATACCCTTCTGATGCGGGTTCTCCCCGTATCTCAGTGTATGCGACTCGTTGATGCTCTGTTTGAAGGCAGCAACATCGTGCCTGCGGTTAAACCACCTGAAAATCGAAGTGTCATAATGCGATGTCATACTGAAGGCTTCCAGGGCGAACCGGTACCTGTCATCGGCACTGATCATACCCGAACCGTCTTCGAGGAGCTTTATCAGATCCTCATATTGCCCCCTGGATGATATTATCACGACGTCAGCCCAGTTCTTGGCACCTGCCCTGATAAGCGAGATACCCCCTATATCAATCTTTTCAATGATCTCCTGCTCGGTAGCGCCGGAGGCAACAGTCTCTTCAAACGGGTAAAGATCCACGATGACAAGATCGAAAAGAGTGATATTGTACTCGGCAACCTGCTTCAGATCGGTCTCGTTATTCCTGCGCGCCAGGATACCGCCGAAAACACCCGGGTGGAGCGTCTTAACCCTGCCTCCGAGTATTGAAGGATACGTCGTGAGATCCTCTACCTTCACGGCTTCCACACCCGCGGCAGTTATATAATCATAGGAACCTCCCGTTGAAGTGATGGAGACCCCCAGGCTTTTCAGTTTCTTTACTATAGCGTCAAGTCCATCCTTGTAATAAACGGAAATAAAGGCGCTCTTTATTCTTATGTCGCTGATCATCAATAATTTGGATTAAAAAAGTCAAGATAGGTGCGATCGGATAAAAATAGATATTTTTTTTGATAAGCAAAGGAGACTCAAATAATTGAATTGATGAATTATTGGGGATATATTGATGTTTTTATTTGACTATCTTTGGTCGGAAATAATGATGCGGTTATGTGGTTAAAGATGTTCAAGGAGAGTTTGATGTTTGCCTTCAATTCCGTGGCAGTCAATAAACTACGCACATTTCTTTCTCTTTTCGGAATAACAATAGGGATAGTGTCCATTATTTCGGTCTTCACTGTTTTTGACTGGATGGAAAACGGCATACGGACCAGCATTGAATCTCTTGGTGACAACACCATTTATGTAGAGAAATGGCCCTGGGCACAGAACGCCGATATTAAATGGTGGGACATGATAAAATGGCCGCCGCCGTCAACCGATGATTATGAAGCTATTCTGAAGCGCTCTTCTTCTGCTGAAGCTGTCTGTTATACAGTATTTTCGGGAGAGCCCATAAAATACCGCGGTAACCTGGCCAGTGATGCATATGTGACTGCAGCTACCCATGACTTTGAGAATGTAAGGTCGTTTGAGATTGAAAAAGGCCGTTACTTCACCCAGTCAGAATCTGCTGCCGGCAAGCCTGTGACAATTATCGGTGCCGAGCTGGCCCGCCAGCTGTTTGAAGATGTTGAGCCGCTGGGGAAGGAGATAACCATTAACAGGTACAAGGCGCAGGTGATAGGGGTATTCAAAAAAGAAGGCAAGGGCGGTCTTAGTGACGACGGGATGGATGAAACAACACTCGTACCCCTGAACTTCAGCCGTCAGTTCGTGAACTTCAGGAATCCGTTTCTTAACTCAGATATAATGATACGGGGGAAGGATGGCGTATCTGTTCAGCAGCTATCCGACGAGACAGTGATGATATTACGGGCAGCGAGAAGGATAGGGCCGGGCAAGGAAAACAACTTCTCAATCAACCAGGCCAGCCAGATCACCAGTACTCTTGAACCGGTCTTCAGGGGAATAAACATTGCCGGATGGATTATCGGCGGGTTCTCAATTCTTGTTGGAGGCTTCGGCATTGCCAATATTATGTTCGTCTCAGTACGTGAAAGGACAAGCATAATAGGAATACAGATGGCGCTGGGAGCAAAAAGAAGGTGGATATTACTTCAGTTCCTGACCGAATCAGTACTTCTTTCGATAACCGGCGGAGTGCTCGGGCTGATAATGGTATTTATAGGCACCCTCTTTATAAACTATTTCTTTAGCCTGGGGATGTTCCTCACAACGGGTAACATTACCCTGGCAATAGTCATCTCGGCAACCATAGGGATTATTGCCGGCTTTGCCCCGGCCTCTGCCGCTTCCAGGATGAACCCCGTGGAGGCGATAGGCTATTCATTCTGATATTCACGGAGAACTATGGTTTCTGCCTGCTGTTTGCAGCCACCCAGTTTGTAAGTTCCTCAAACTGTTGCACTGACAGTTGTTCGGGTCTCATTGAGAGATAAGGCATATCGGCGGCATCAGGTTTCACCATCGTCCTGATAGGATTCCTTATCATCTTCCGGCGCTGATTGAAACAACGTTTTACCACGCTGACAAAAAGCTCCTCATCGCAGTCGAGCCTTTCCCTGTTGTTACGGGTGAGACGTATGACTGCCGATTTCACTTTCGGGGGAGGTGAGAATACCTTCTCGCTGACGGTAAAGAGATAACCGATGTCATACCACGCCCGGAGCAGCACGCTCAGTATACCGTATGCCCTGCTTCCCGGATCTGAGCAGATGCGTTCAGCAACCTCTTTCTGAACCATACCCACCACCTCCGTAACCATGAACCGGCTCCCGAGTACCTTAAAAAATATCTGGCTTGAAATATTGTAAGGGAAATTGCCTATCACGGCTATCTTCTCTCCAAGCTGTGTGATATCCATATCCAGAAAATCACCCTGAATGATCTCATCTATCCCGTTAACATTACTTCTAAGATACTCAGCAGCTTCAGGATCTATCTCCACCACCCGGAATGAAGGGAACTGCCTCTCTGTAAGAAACTGTGTCAATACGCCCATGCCCGGCCCCACCTCAAGGACTGTATCACATCCGTCTGCCCTGAGAGAGTCGACGATGGCAGCTGCTATCCTCGTATCCTTCAGAAAGTGCTGGCCCAGATGCTTCTTGGCTCTTACTTGATAAGCTCCCATGGAGGTACCAGTCTGTCAGATCCGAAACCCGGTACTTTAATCCTCTCCATCAGGTTCATCAGAGCCTTCAGGAGATTGAAGTAGAGAGTTACGAAAAGGAGTATGTTCATGAGCCACACGACCATCATGTTAAACCATAATGTATTGACCTTCAGACTACCTATCATCTTATATGGAGCATAGAACTGTGCCCTGCCAATGTGCGAGTCGGGTTGCATCAGTACCGGGTCGGACTTTTGTATTATCCGGTCTTCAGTATCATACAGTTTATGCTGTACATTACGGTTCAGCACCATGTCTGCAAGGTCATTGTTATGTGTGGCATTTCTCAGGCTCACCAGGCCATCCTGTCCCATCATCCGGACGAGGCTGTCGGTTATGTTGTCCTTTACTCCGGTAAAGTAAAGGTATTTTGACCGGATAATCTTCTGTATTGAATCGAGGTAATCATTGACAATATAGGAAGCATCCACGGTAAAAGGCTCCCGTTCGATCACCCTCATGACAGGCCATGGGTCAGTCTCCGCCTCCATGCTGAGGTCATTGATATGGCGGGTCAGCTTCCTCAGGTTATTCTCATAAATTTCTGAATACTCCGGTTTGCCGGCTGCAAAGGCCGACTCGTTGCTCTTTATCTTCAGCTCGGGTATGAGAAATGACGACTGCCAGTCGTAGCGGCTGATCATCATTTCTGTTTCGAAATATGGTTTCATATAACTGTTCGACCTGAACTGCTCAACGGCGATAGCCTCATAAGCCCAGCGGGTAGTCATTATGTCACCTATGGCAGGCACATAGACCTTCCTCGTCAGGGAGGGGTGGAGGTCATCAAACCGGATCATTGCTCCTCCAAGAAGAAGCTGTGGCACAAGAACAAGAGGGATAAGGATGTAGATACTGATTACCGATTTCATCCCGGAAGAGATGTTAAGCCCCATCATGTTGCCAAAGCATGATGTGGTGAAGAGTATCAGCCATTGTCTCCACATCATCCCTTCCACCTCCAGTATGTGCTGCGCAATGAATACATACATAAATGTCTGCACAGCTGACAGTCCGAACAGGAAGTTTATCTTTGAAAGGAGGTAGCTTGACCGGCTGATATTTAGATACTTCTCTCTTTCGATGATCTTTCTGTCCCTGAAAATCTCCTCGGCACTGACCGTCAGTCCCAGGAAAAGGGCTACCACGACGCTCATAAAGAGGAAGACGGGATAGCTTTTGTTATCTGAAAACAGGTAGACACCGTCAGCCATGTATTTGGAGACGAAGCCCAGTATAAAGGCCAGTAGTGGCGGCTCGAGCAGGTTGATAACCAGGTACTGCTTGTCGGCATATTTTCTTACCAGGTTCCTTTTTACAAAGGTACGCACCTGCTTCATCCTTTCAGGGAGCTTGAAGTTGCTGACCGGCAGTGGTCGTATCTCAGGCCGGCCGCTGAGGTTAGGCTCCATCTTCTGCTTGTACCTGTGATACCATTCCACAGGAGAGACCTGTCTCTCCTGCCCTTTCCTGCCGTCAGGGTCAACAATCTTGGCTTCAACGATCTGGAGAATCTCATCTGTCTCCACATTGCCACAGGTGGGGCACTCGCTCTCGGCAGCGTTGGCCTGGGATGTCTCTGTCTTAAAGTATACTATAGCGTCTACCGGGTCGCCGTCATAAATCATATAGCCTCCCCTGTCAAGCACCCACAGCCTGTCAAACATTTTAAGTATATCCGATGATGGCTGATGGATGATGACAAAGACCAGCCTGCCGTTGACGGCCTGGTCTTTGAGCAGCTCCATAACATTTTCCGAATCATGGGAGGCCAGGCCCGAAATGGGCTCGTCGGCAAACAGCACTCCCGGCTCACGCATCAGTTCCAGTCCAATGTTAAGCCTCTTACGCTGTCCGCCGCTTATCTTCTTGTTCAGGGGGTCGCCAACCAGCAGATCTCTGAACTCATACAGGTCAAGCTGCTTCAGCATGGAGACAACAACCTCGTTAAGTTTAGCCTCGTCATAATCACCGAAGGTAAGCCTGGCATTATAATAGAGGTTCTGATATACCGTCAGCTCCTCGATAAGAAGGTCATCCTGTGGTACATAACCGATGAGACCATTGAGTTCTTCAGGCTCATTATGAAGGTCATAACCGTTGATATACACCGCACCGCTCTCAGGCGTCAGCTTCCCGTTAAGGATGTTCAGCAGTGTACTTTTACCCACACCGCTGCCGCCCATGATGCCAACAAGGTTCCCTGACTTGATGCTGAAGCTCATGGGCTGGATGCCATTATCCGACCCCTTGAAGTGATATTCTATGTTGTGTCCCTCGAAGAGAATATCCTCTGTGAAGTTCGGCCTGATGAACTTCCTGAAAATAGCCGTATAATAAAGGGGGGCCATCCCCTGGCCTCTGATATTTACGCCTGGTTCAAGAAGGAACGGTCTTTTGGGCACCACACTGCGACCCTTGAAATGTAACGGAGCCCTGCCTTCGTATACGAACAGCAGGTGCCCGGTGCTCTCGATGAAGAGAACGAAGATGGTGCCCCTCAATCCCCTTGAGACCATATGATGCCATTCATGATAGTTGGCATATCGTGTAGAGGCGCCACCGATGTTACCCTCACCCTCTATGGCGAGGAGGCATTCAGGAGTTATCCCGTCAAGGTTCATGCCGAGCATAAAGGCTGAAGCATTGGCCTTCTCCTTATGCGAAATGTTGAAGGTCCTTGCAACAATATCCACTATCGAAGACTCCTGCTCGGAGACGGTACCGTCTTCGTAGACAAACTCAAGAAGCTGCAGGAAGACTATCATTCTCTCTTCCAGGAAGAGACCCTTTTTTATCTGCCTGCAGATATTTGTAATCTGGAAAGTGATGAGTGAGTTCTCATCAGACAGCTCTCCTTCCTCAACCGCCTTGAGCTCCCGGTCATAAAAACGGAGGTTATTCTCATATAACTTGAAATATTCCTCCTCCAGCTCCTGGTTGAGATATCGCCGGAGGTAGCCACGAAGGATCTTCTTGCCTCTTGACGTCACCCCCGCAGGGTTAACGGTAGAGATAATGGCAAAAATATGTATCAGTGCATGTAATACTGATTCCCTCATAACCTCAAAAAAAGACCGCAAAGTTTTTTGCGGCCTTTCTGTATTTTGTTTGTTTTTATTTAACCAGTTCCGACCTGACCGTGTTCACGGCCTGTTTCATAGTCTCAATGTTCTCCATTGTCAGGCTGGTTCCCAGCGTCGCATAAACATCGCGTATCGGTTGTACCACAGTAAGCAGGCGCCCGACAAGCGGATCCTCGGCATGAGGTTTGCAGAGCTCTTCAAACAGCTCGAACGACTTCTTCTGGTCAAGCAATACCGATTCAAAACCTGACAGGTGGCCTCCCGATTCAGAAACAGCCATGGTCAGATACATCCCTTCAACCCATGCACCGCCTACCATCAGAAGTGCAAGATTGGCCTGGCCTGCATCAACCATATATGAATAGGTATTGTCAAAGGCACCGGTAAGGATGGTCACAAGAGTGTCCCTGTTATCAAAATTGTCCTTAATCCTGTCATACAGAGTCTCATCGTATATCTTCGAAAGGTTCTGCTCCAGGGCAAGGGTGCGGATAGCCGACAGGTAATCTATGACATCCTGCTGCATGTTATAAAGAGTGGCGTAACTCAGATCGGCACCGTAAACACCAAGATTGACTGACCGGTTGTAACTCTCAACATAGTTGCGTGCATTATCCGGAGGATTGGTAGAGCCAAGAATATAACCCAGATCCAGATCAGTGAGTTTCTTAACGACCTCGGCCGATGTAGGAAGAGGATAAACATTCTCTTCTATCTGCTGTTCAAGGCTCTGAAGCTCAACTACATTAATCTTCCTTTGATTTTTTGACTCACCCCTGTTCTTGCAGGAGGATGCGCCGACGGCTGTAAGGATCATTACAGCAACCAACATCTTCGTGAAAACTTTTTTCATGTGTTAATAGTTTTGATTTTAAAGGTCACACAACTAGTCCGTTCAACAGGGTAACCGGGTTGTTTTGATTTTTGTTTTTTCTACGTGTCAGGCAAACAATTGGGTCTCAAAAACTGCTATCTGGTACTCCTGTGTTTGTCACTGTAAAAATAAGATTTTTACATTTCTGTGGGAATATTATTTACACAATAATTTCCGGAGCGGAAAAACCCGGAGATTACTAATTACAAACAGCCGGGGAAGGCAGATTGTTCATTGCCATTTTCTGCTAACTTTGCATCCCGGAACATTAATAAGTCACTGATGTGGAACTTTGATGAGGTGATCAGCCGGGAGAACTCCAACTGTATCAAGTATGACATGAGGGAAGAGCTGTTCGGCAGGGCCGACGTGATCCCGATGTGGGTTGCAGATATGGATTTCAAGACTCCCTCGTTCATTATTGAAGCTCTGAGGGAAAGGCTTGACCATGAGCTGCTCGGTTATTCCTACAGGCCTGATCAGTACTTTTCATCATTGACAAGATGGATCTCCGAAAGACACGGATGGAATGTAAAACGTGAATGGATAGAGTTCAGCCCCGGGGTGGTGCCCGCACTTAACATATGCACCCTTGCATATACCGGTCCTGGTGACGAGATAATAATACAGCCGCCGGTATATACCCCGTTCCATAGTGCTGTTAAGGACCACGGCCGCAAGCTGTTGTTCAATAACCTGCTGGAGACAGAGAGGGGATGGACAATGGATCATGAAGGACTCAGGAAGCTTATCACTCCTGCCACAAGGATGATCATACTTTCCAATCCGCATAACCCGGTCGGAAGGGCCTGGAGAAAGGATGAGCTCACCGAGCTGGTGAATATCTGTTATGATAATGGAATAATAATATTATCCGATGAGATTCACTCTGACCTGGTGATGCCGGGCTTCAGTCATGTACCCGTTGCATCTCTTTCAGCAAAGGCAGCGTCTATAACGGTGACCTGCATGGCGCCCAGTAAAACATTTAACCTGGCAGGCCTCTCCACCTCCTCGATGATCATCTCCGATCCCATGCTGATGGAAAAGTACAGGAAGACACTGGTAGGCCTTCACCTTCATCTGGGTAATATCTTTGGTAATGTAGCCTCAGTGGCTGCCTATACCCACGGTCATAAATGGCTTGAGGAGCTGATGCGGTATGTGAAGGGCAACGTTGACCTTGTCACAGGGTTCTGCCGTGAACATCTTCCCATGATAAAACCTGTGCCCCCCGAAGCTACATACATGATATGGCTTGATTGCAGAGACATGGATATGAGCGGGCAGGCACTGCAGCGGTTCTTTGTCGACAGGGCCGGCATAGGAATGAATGAAGGATCACGGTTCGGCCCGGGAGGAGAGGGTTTTATGAGAATGAACGTGGCATGTCCGCGGTCAGTGGTGGAGCAAGCACTGAAACAAATTGAAAGCGAAATAAATAAATAGGTGATAGATAACGACAGACTGAGTGTTAAGCTGACCCTTGAAGATGGCACCGTGTATCGCGGATGGTCATTCGGAGCGCCTGTGACAGCAGCAGGAGAGGTGGTCTTCAATACAGCAATGACAGGATACCCCGAGAGCCTTACAGACCCGTCATACAGGGGACAGATATTATGCCTGACCTATCCCCTCGTGGGAAATTACGGAGCACCGGGAAAGAGCGAACAGGATGACCTCTACCTCTTCTATGAGTCATCAGGGGTGCATATCTCGGCATTGATAGTCTCTGACTACTCTTTTGAATACAGTCACTGGAATGCCCTTGAGAGCCTCGATGCATGGCTTCGCAGAAGCAATGTGCCAGGTATCTACGGGATAGACACACGGGCACTTACAAAAAGACTGCGCGAAAAGGGAGCCATGCTTGGCAAGGTGGAGCCTGAAGGCATGACAACAGAATTTTATGATCCCAACCAGGTCAACCTGGTGGCTGAAGTAAGCACCGGTATACGGCAGGTATATGGAAGCGGGAAACACCGTATCATGCTGGTAGACTGTGGCGTGAAGTACAACATCATCCGTAACCTGCTTAAGCGTGATACCACCATAATAAGAGTACCATGGGATTATGATTACAGTGATGAGCAGTATGACGGCCTCTTCCTGACCAACGGTCCGGGCGATCCGAAGATGTGCCGTATCGCAATAGACCACATACGCGAATCACTCGACGGTGACAAACCTATCTTCGGCATATGCCTGGGTAACCAGCTTATGGCACTGGCGGCAGGGGCTGACACCTACAAGCTGCGGTACGGACACCGGAGCCATAACCAGCCGGTACAGATGGTTGGCACGGAAAGGGCATACATTACCTCCCAGAATCATGGCTTTGCTGTCAACAACAATACACTGCCGGCAGGTTGGGAACCGCTCTTTGTAAATGTCAACGACAACACCAACGAGGGAATGAAGCACATCACAAAACCCTTTTTCTCAACGCAGTTTCACCCTGAAGCCTCAGGCGGCCCTACGGATACTGACTTCCTCTTCGATGTCTTTATTGAGAATATTGAAAAGCAGAAGGGAGACGACAGCGTCGACTCCAAAGGGTGAGAACGCAGGTTGAGGGTCTTCCGGCTCAGAACCTCATCCCTGTGATCTTATCAAATAAATCCTGTGCGCTGCATCCGGATTTAAACCCTCTCATGACAGCCTGCAGCCTCTCTCTTATTATGTCACGGCCAACATTTCCGATGCTGCCCGTGTGTGAGTAATCGGTGGTGACAGATACACGGTAGAGTCCTGATCCGGCCTTCTCCGCCACCTTTCTGTAGGCCTCACGGAAGGGGACTCCCCTGCGAACGAGATCATTGGCCTCTTCCGCTGAGAAAATGTCATTGTACTTCGGGTCTTTAAGGATGTCAACGTTAATCTTCAGCCCGGCAACGGCATCCTGCATCACCGTCACCAGCTCCATGATGCCTTCAAAGGCATCAAAAAGGATGGCTTTAAGCTCCTGGTAGTCCCTGTTATATCCGGGAGGCAGGCCTGTTGTCATCATGGCCACCTCACCGGGTATTGCCTGCAGCCTGTTGCTTCTCGCCCTCAACAGTTCAAAGAGGTCCGGGTTTCTCTTCTGGGGCATGATGGAGGAGCCTGTTGTGAGGTCATCCGACAGGGTGACAAACCCGTATCCAGGTGACATGAAGAGGATTATATCAGAGGCAAAGGTTGCCATTGTATTGGCTGCTGAGGCGATGGCTGAGGTCATCTGCCGTTCCATCCGTCCGCGGCTCATCTGTGCGTATGGTGATGTGACGACAAGCCTTCCGAAGTTGAGCAGTGAGGCTGTCAGCTCACGGTCTATAGGCAGGGAGGTGCCATAACCTGCTGCAGTACCCAGCGGAGAGGCATCGGCGAACGAGGCGGCGCCAGACAGTGCCACCAGATCGTCGCATATACTCTCAGCGTAAGAAGCAAACCACAACCCGAAAGAAGAGACCATTGCCGCCTGCAGATGTGTAAACCCGGGCATAAGAGCCGTCTCATGCTTTTCACTGAGATCCAGCATGGTGGCTGCCAGTTTATTCAGCTCCCCGGCGAGCATGAACGACTGATCCCTTGCATAGAGGTGGATGTCGGTGAGTACCTGGTCGTTCCGTGACCGGCCGGTATGCAGTTTCCCGGCTGCCACCCCGGCAAGATCGCGGAGACGAAGCTCGACATATGAGTGTATATCCTCATAATCGGGCCCTACTTCAAAGCCTGCTTCACCGGCATCGGCAAAAAGGGCTGAGAGGCCGGCGAGAAGCTGATCCCTCTCACCGGCCGATATCAGTCCGCACTTCATGAGCATGGTAGCGTGGGCCATCGACCCGACGATATCATAGGGCGCCATCCTTGCATCATAGGCCCTGTCATCACTGCAGGTGAAGCTGATGAGCGACGCCCTGGTTTTTCCCCCCTTATCCCACAAGTGCATCTTGCTTCACATTCTTCCTGTTTGCCTCCATGATGGCATGATGAGCCATCAGACGTATAGCGTTGATACGGATGAAACCGAGACTGTCAGCCTGGTTGAATCCTCCCTCGATATCCATGCTCGATAACTCCTTATTATAAAGCGAGGAGTGTGATTCACGACCTTCAATAATGATATTGCCTTTGTAAAGTATCATATGCACCACCCCGTCGATCACCTCCTGGCTCTTGTCCATCGCTGCCTGCAGGAACTCCATCTCAGGGGAGAACCAGAAACCGTTGTAAACCAGCTCGGCAAAGACCGGCGCGAGCATGTTACGTAGACGCATTACCTCGCGATCCATGGCTATACCTTCTATGTCCTTGTGTGCAGCATAGAGTATGGTAGCTCCGGGAGTCTCATAAATGCCTCTCGACTTGATACCGACAAACCTGTTCTCTACCATATCAAGCAGCCCGATACCGTTTTCTCCACCAAGCTTGTTAAGATAGGTAAAGAGCTCCAGCGGATCACTCAGGCTGGTACCGTCATCCTTGTTTGTCACATTAACCGGGATACCGTCTTTGAAGGTAACTGAAATGTGGGCCTCCTTGTCAGGAGCATCCATGGGCATCATCATCTTCTGCAGTATCTCCTTGCCTGCAAAATAGAGCGGATCCTCAAGGATGCCAGCCTCGTGGCTAATATGCATCAGATTGTCATCCTCGCTGTAAGGTTTGGAGATCGAGGCCTTGACCGGGATACGATGCCCGGCAGCATACCTTATCATGTCAGAACGGCCCTGGAACTGAGCAAGAAACTCCGCATCCTTCCAGGGAGAGATGACTTTGATATCAGGCTTGAGGGCATAATATGTGAGCTCAAACCGAACCTGGTCATTACCCTTGCCGGTGGCACCATGCGAAACATAATCTGCCCCGTACTCCATTGCGGCCTCAATCTGTTTTTTTGCAATCAGCGGCCTGGCCAGGGCCGTACCCAGCAGGTACCGGTCCTCATATATGGCGTTCGCCTTGACAGCCTGAAAAATGTAGTCCGTAACAAATTCTCTCTTCAGATCCTCAATAATCACCTTTGAGGCGCCTATGGTGAGGGCCTTCTCACGTACAGCCTCAAAATCGTCATTCTGACCTACGTCGGCGACATAGGCAATGACCTCGTATCCTTTGTTGATAAGCCATTTAAGTATTACGGAAGTATCAAGACCCCCGGAATATGCAAGCATTACTTTTTTCATCTTAGAGTTGTGTTTTTGTGTTTGAAAGGAATATTGTTGTGAGGCACTCTTCTACCGCCTCATTACTTATGTTGTCTCTTGGTATCAGCAAAATGGTGTCGTCACCTGCCACAGTACCGGCAATCTCATACCGTCCTGACCTGTCAATCTTTATGGCGACAGCAGAGGCAAACCCCGGAGGCGTGTTTATTAGCAGCAACCCGTGAGCCCAGGTCATCCCTGTTATAGCTTCCATCTCCCGCCCGGGAAATAACTCCGCCGTCTCTTCCCTCTTTCCGGGGAGCAGATACCGGTATCCGCCGCTGCCGTCAAAACCCCTGCTTATTCCCATCTGCCTTAAATCGCGGGAGAGTGTAGCCTGCGTACACTGCACCCCTTTGCCCTCCATCATCCTGAGCAGATCCTCCTGCGAGGTGACAATATTCTCGCTTACGATTTTCTCTATCAGAACCATTCTCGATGCTCTTTTCATTGTGTATTTTTATTCATCCAGAGTGCAAATTTATACATTTTTTAATTATATACATACATGAAAGAAAAAATCCTGTAAAAAAAAGAGGCCGCCTGTTATGAACAGGGCAGCCTCAGTCTCCGGATTCTCCTTTCCGGGCAGATTGCCGGGTATTAATTTTTTATATTCTGCAGTTTGTTTATGACACCGGGTTACATATTGGTGTAAAGAGACAAGGGGTATTATTTCACATCATAGCTTTCGGGAAGGCCAAGCTTTTCTTTAAGCTTCCTGTTATATGCCTGGGCATCTTTTGCTGCTTCATCAACCCTGTAATAATGCTTGGGGTACTTCTTGTCGGCGCTCATAACCATGGCATATGAGATAGTACCGGTCACAATGGCTCCGGTGGCAACACCTATTTCCCAGTCCGGGGCTGTAGTTCCATCGGGATGAAGAAAGGGTTTGTCGGACAGTATGTCAATCAGTACCGGCAATCCTATCAGCAGTGAACCGAGAAAGATGCCGACACCAATACCTGTCTGTTTTGTAACCGAGGTGTTGATTCTCGCATAGGTGTTAAGCACATCCTGGTTCTCAGCCAGTTCAGCAAGCCCTATATCGCCAATCTCCCTGACACCTCCCTGGATGATCTTGAAGTCAGATATCTGCGATGTGTTTGTTACGGAGGATGAATAGCCATAATAGCCATAGAACCCCGGGAAGAGGGTGCTTGCACCCTGGGTGGTGCTAACCGAATTGGTGGAGAATATTACGTCTACCTTATTTGCCTGGTACTCTTCGCGTTCTTTTGATTTGCTCTCCATTATCTTCTCTGCCACCTGGCCGTCGTTCTTCACCAGTACCGTGGTGGTCTGACCCGGGTTTATCGTGACAAGCTCGCCAAAGATACCGACCCCGTCCTTCATTATCTTCAGGTAATGGTTACCTGCCGGTATGGAGTTTATCGTCTTTACGTCGTCGCCCTGCTTCCTGTCGTCAATATAGACACTGATCCCGGTAAACTCCGAGAAGATATTCAATGTCCCGGTTCCCGCGGGTGAAGCAGGATTTGCCTTGGCTCCAGCCTCGTTTGCGTTCGGCGTGGCCTGCAAACCGGTTGTTCCCGTAGTTTCAACCAGAACTGAAGTCACTTCCCCTGCCGTTACAGTGACAATATTGCTGTATACTTTAACCCCTTCCTTGTTAAGGGCTTTTACGTAGTGAGTACCGGGCGTAAGGGAGATGACATCATAGCTCGGATAGTGAACGTCATCGACATATACCGCCACCGGTTCTTCAGAGAATATCTTCAGTGTTCCTGCATTTTGTGCAAATGCTGAAGAAACACATAATAACATGAACACAATAAATGATGATACAGTTTTCATATGAAGTAATTGTTTGGTTTTGTTCCCCCCAAACCTGTTGCCTATCTCTTACAGGACCCTGCATCTGCCAGGCTTTCGTTATTTCCCTGAGGTATGACAACAGGCGAATATCATAAAAATGTGACCGGTCAGGTCTTAATTTGAAAAGTAGTTATCCGTGAAAGATTTATTGTAATTATATCCATGGATCCTGAGTTTGCGCCGTTCTGCCTCTGCTCCCAGCTCTCCGCTCGTATAGATCGTAGCAGCCAGCGGTGCATTGGTATATCCCATTACAACGTAGATGTAGTTTCCGTTCTGCGGATCTGCCCAGGTATAATAAATCAACGCCTTGTTCCTCCTGAGGGCTTCGATCAGGCGGCCATCATTCTCAGCGTATCCTCCGTTAAATATCTTATCTGTCTTTGCAGGTTCTCCATAACAGGAGGCAACGTCACTGTACATCCTGTTGAATTCCGAATACGGGATTCCCTCTTTGCTCAGCTTGGGTTTTCCATTATCTGTCACCAGGTTAGGATATCCCACTATGATCTGGAAGAGTTTACGGTCGATGAACCTGCATTCAACCACGTAAACAGATGACCCGTAGGTGATAGCATAAACATAATAGTCATAGTATCGCTGGGCTTTTGCGGAACGGGCGGTCATGATCCTGTCAACATCCTTTATATCCATTCCAAAGGATAGCCCGAATGCGCCGCTCATATCTCCGGGAAGGGCCCCTGCTACCTGTCCTATATCTATCGACTGTGCAGGTGCCGGAGGCGATTCCGGAGTTTCCACGGCCCCTGCAGCCGGCGGCTGGCTGTCGGCTTCCGGAACCGTCTGCCCGTAGACAAGCCCCGGCTGGACTGCCGGCTGTTGAACAGCAGGTGTTTCGATGAGGATTGACGTTACCTCACCGGCTTTTATAGTTATAATCTCACTGTATATTTTGACCTCATCCTTATTGAGCGCCTTGACATAGTGTGTTCCCGGGATAAGGGATATGGCCCCGTATTCCGGGCAATGGTCCCCGTCGACAAAAACAATGACGGGCTCTTCGGAAAAGACTTTCAATGTGCCTTTTGTATTCTGACCCGATAACGAAAGGATGCTGAATACTGTAATAGCTGAAATTAAGACTGGGGTTTTCATTTGTCAACGCGGACTCGGTTCTGTGATACCTGGTAACTTGATATAACATTGTTGCTGCAATATAATAAGTAAACTTATAATAAACAGCCCTCTTAGTCTGTCTTTGACCAATTATTAAAACATTGTGGTAAAACATTCAAAAATGTTGATGATCTCCTAATAATCAGTGACCATAAGCCTCACCTTTACAGGCTCATCGAGAGTTATTCACCGGTTTTACAAACGGTATCATATATTTTCCTGTTGCAGCATTCACTTTTGTCAGGTCTGACACTTTGGTCACTACAGACTTTTTATTGTATTTTTACAGCCCAAATGGGAAAGATGAAGGAAGAAATAAAAAAGGTTCTGCTTCTGGGCTCGGGAGCCCTTAAGATAGGAGAAGCAGGTGAATTCGACTACTCAGGATCACAGGCACTGAAAGCCCTGCGTGAAGAGGGAATTTTCACAGTACTCATAAATCCGAATATTGCTACAGTACAAACCTCTGAAAAGATTGCAGACAAGATTTATTTTCTTCCTGTAACACCCAAATTCGTCGAACGCGTTATCGAGCGGGAGAAGCCCGACGGTGTGCTGCTCTCATTCGGTGGTCAGACAGCACTCAACTGTGGGACTGCTCTCTATCGCGAAGGGATCTTCGAGAAACACGGAGTAAGGGTTCTTGGAACTCCTGTAAGAGCCATCATGGACACCGAGGACAGGGAGCTTTTTGTCAAGAAGCTTGACGAGATAAAGGTAAAGACGCCGCGAAGCATTGCCGTCACCACAGTTGACGATGCGCTGACGGCAGCCGGGAAGCTGGGGTTCCCCATTATCATAAGGGCAGCATACACCCTCGGAGGACAGGGCAGCGGATTCTGCTCAAACAGTGAAGAACTCAGGGTAATGGCCTCCCGTGCCTTCTCCTACTCCGACCAGATACTGGTTGAGGAATCGCTGAAGGGATGGAAAGAGGTTGAATATGAGGTTGTGCGCGACAGGTTTGACAACTGTATCACGGTATGCAACATGGAGAACTTTGATCCGCTTGGCATACACACCGGTGAGAGTATTGTTGTTGCTCCTTCACAGACCCTGACCAACAGTGAATACCACAAACTCAGGGAGCTCTCCATCAAGATCATACGTCACGTTGGCATTATCGGCGAGTGCAATGTTCAGTACGCTCTTGATCCCGGCTCCGAAGACTACCGGGTCATTGAGGTCAATGCCCGTCTCTCGCGCTCCAGCGCCCTGGCATCGAAAGCCACAGGTTACCCGCTGGCTTTCGTGGCCGCCAAGCTGGCCCTCGGGTACGGACTGCACCAACTGAAAAACTCTGTCACCAAAAGTACAACAGCCTGCTTTGAGCCTGCCCTCGACTATATAGTATGCAAGATCCCCCGCTGGGACCTTAACAAATTCCAGGGAGTGGCTCACGAGATAGGCAGCAGCATGAAGAGCGTCGGCGAGATCATGGCGATAGGCCGTACATTCGAAGAGGCGATACAGAAAGGCCTGAGGATGACGGGCCTGGGGATGCACGGTTTTGTCAGTAACCGTAACCTCAGCTTCAGTGATATAGAGAAGGAGCTGTCAGAACCGACTGACATGCGTATCTTCTCCATAGCCGAGGCACTGGAGATAGGGCTTGATGTAGACAGGATATATGAGCTGACGAAGATTGACCGCTGGTTTCTCTACAAACTGCAGAATATAAGCAACATAAAGAAACAGCTTGAACGGTATGACACCATTGAAAGCATACCGCCCAGGGAACTGCTTCATGCCAAGATTAACGGGTTCAGCGATTTTCAGCTGGCCCGCCATGTAATAAAACCCGACAACAAATCCATCACGGAGGCGATGCTCAGTGTGCGCCGGTACCGCAAAAGCAAGGGTATCGTGCCTTATGTGAAGCAGATAGACACCCTCGCTGCCGAATATCCGGCTGTGACCAATTATCTCTATCTGACCTACAGCGGGATAGAGCACGACATCTGGTATGAGAATGACAAAAGGTCCGTGGTAGTGCTGGGCTCAGGCGCTTACCGCATAGGATCGAGCGTTGAGTTCGACTGGTGTTCGGTCAACGCCATAAACACCATCAGGCGCGAAGGACTGCGGGGAGTGATGATCAACTATAACCCGGAGACGGTAAGCACTGATTACGATATGTGCGACAGGCTCTATTTCGACGAGCTGTCATTTGAGCGGGTGATGGATATAATTGATCTTGAGACCCCCCGCGGGGTCATACTGGCCATGGGAGGCCAGATACCAAATAACCTGGCCATGAGGCTCCACAGCCAGGGAGTGCCTATATTGGGTACCCCCCCGGAATCGATCGACAGGGCCGAGGACAGGCATAAGTTCTCATCGATGTGCGACACCCTTGGCGTAGACCAGCCGAGGTGGAGGGAGCTGAGAAGCTTTGAAGAGATAGACAGCTTCATCGAAGACATAGGGTTCCCCGTGCTGATACGCCCCTCCTATGTGCTGTCAGGTGCAGCCATGAACGTGGTCTCCAACCACACCGAGCTGGTTCATTTCCTTGAGCTGGCTGCCAGTGTCTCAAAAGAACATCCTGTGGTGGTCTCCGAATTCATTGAGTATGCCAAGGAGATAGAGATTGATGCCGTAGCCTCTGCTGGTGAGATAGTGGCATACGCCATCAGCGAGCATGTGGAGTATGCCGGTGTGCATTCAGGCGATGCCACTATAGTCTTCCCTCCGCAGAAGATATATTTTGAGACTGTTCGCCGTATAAAGCGCATCTCAAAAGAGATTGCCAGGGAGCTGAACATCTCCGGTCCCTTTAACATACAATTTCTTGCGCGCGAGAATGATATCAAAGTGATTGAATGCAACCTGCGGGCAAGCCGGAGCTTCCCGTTTGTCTCCAAGGTGCTGAAGGTAAATCTTATTGAGCTTGCCACAAAAATAATGATAGGAACAGACTGGGAAAAGCCTCACAAATCGGTCTTCGACCTTGATTATGTGGGTGTCAAGGCATCGCAGTTCAGCTTCTCACGTCTCGCCAAGGCGGATCCGGTACTTGGTGTCGACATGGCCTCCACCGGTGAGGTGGGGTGCATCGGCGACAGCTTCTACGAGGCACTTCTTAAAGCCATGTATTCTGTGGGCTACCGCAAGCCAGCCAGGGCTGTCCTTATCTCATCGGGGCCGGCCAAGTCGAAAGCCGACCTGCTGGGAGCTGCCAGGCTGCTGCAGAGCCGCGGGTACAGGC
>QKGI01000007.1 GCA_003250475.1 Bacteroidota bacterium
TTCTTTGAAGAGTTCATGCCCTACATTGAGAAGACCTACCGTGTGAGGGCAGGCAAGAGATACAGGGCTATTGCCGGGCTTTCAATGGGCGGCAACGGCACATTCATTTATGCTCTTCACCATCCGGAACTGTTTGCGGCAGCCTGCCCTCTCAGTGCCGGCACAGCACCACATAACCTTGAACAGGCCGGAACGCGGCTAGCAATGATGCAACAAAAGGAGCTGACGGAAGACCAGATAGAGAAGTGGTATCACAGGTACAGCATCCTGGAGCTGATAAATAATATTCCCGATGAGAGGAAATCGGCGGTAAGGTGGTATATCGACTGCGGTGATGATGATCCCCTTGACATGGTGTGGGAGGGGAACTGTCTCATACATATTGCCATGAGAAAGGCTGAAATACCTCACGAATTCCGGATTCGCGACGGGGCCCATACATGGAGCTACTGGCGTTCAGCTTTACCCGAGGTTCTGGCGTTCGTTTCCTTTCCGTAATTCATGTTGAACGTAAACAGTTTGAATACTCCCAAAGCAATAAAATCATGAAAAAACTAGCATTTCTGTTTATCTCCTGGTCTGTGGCATCGGGCATGATGGCCCAGCAGGGTAAGGTCTTTGATAATTTGTCTATAGAAAGCAAAATATTGAACACGGAGAAGAAATATGCCATTTACCTTCCACCTGATTATGAGACCTCTCAGCGCAGTTACCCGGTTCTGTACCTGTTGCATGGAAGCGGAGGCAACCAGATGGTGTGGATTCATAACGGCGAAGTCTTGCGTACTGCGGATGAAGCCATCAGAAACGGAACGGCTACTCCCATGATCGTTGTTATGCCGGATGCGGGTGGTCCCAACCGTGGATATGCCAATGATCCTACAGGAGCCTGGATGTATGAGGATTACTTTTTCAAGGAGTTTATGCCCTTTATTGAGAAAACATACAGAATAAGATCCGGAAGGAGGTACAGGGCTATTGCAGGATTGTCAATGGGAGGCCACGGTACCTTTATTTATGCCCTGCACCATCCGGAACTCTTTGCAGCTGCCTGTCCGCTAAGTGCTGCAACATTCCCTCTTACACTGGAGGAGGCAAAGCAAAGACTGCCTGAAAGGTACAAAGGTGTTACCGATAAACAGATTGAAGATTATTACTACTCCAATAGTGTTGCTGAATTGATCAAAAAGATACCGGAGAACAGGAAAGGGGCGATTCGCTGGTATATTGACTGTGGGGATGATGATGCCATTGAACAGGTATATGCGGGTAATTGCCTGATACATATTGCCATGAGGAAGGCTGAAATTCCCCATGAATTCAGGATCAGGGACGGTTCACATAACTGGGACTACTGGCGAAGTGCTTTGCCCCAGGTGCTGGAGTTTGTGACGCAGAGTTTTCATAATTAGCAGGGCATAGCTATTAAAGCAAGCCTTATGGGAAAGTTTTACCGGATTATATAAAAACTATTAATCATGGATCCACGGAAAACCTTACTAGTCAGTTTACTTTTTACTCTCCTCCTGGCTGGATGTCAGGCTGAAAGTCCACAGGATATCCTTCCAAGAAGTACTCCGGAGGTTGAGGGAGTCTCTTCGGAAGGAATCATGCAATTCGTTGAGGCAGCTGAGCAGAGTCATAGTGAGTTCCATAGCTTTATCTTTTTGCGCCATGGGAAGGTAATTGCCGAGGGATACTGGGAACCATACACAAATGATCTGAAGAACACCCTCTATTCCGCCACTAAAAGCTTCACATCCACTGCAGTTGGATTTGCTGTCAGCGAAGGAAGACTAAGTGTTGACGAACCGGTCATTGATTTCTTCAATAACGAACTACCAGATACCCTCAGTGCCTATCATACAAGAATTAAAGTTAAAGACCTGCTTTCCATGTCTGCCGGAGAGAATCCCATCCATGGAACTATCGCAGGTGAACCGAACTGGGTACAGGTATTCTGGGATACGCCGGTACAGCATGAACCGGGCACTGTATTTCAATACAATTCGCTGTGTTCTCACATGTTATCAGCCATTGTTCAGAAAGTTACAGGTGAAAAACTGATTGATTACCTGACTCCGAGATTATTTGAACCGCTTGGTATTACAGGAATGGATTGGGAAGAGGATCCTCAGGAAATCAATACCGGAGGATGGGGGTTAAGAATCAGAACGGAAGATATGGCTAAGTTCGGGCAGTTATACCTTCAAAAAGGAACCTGGAAAGGAGCTGAAATATTACCGAAGGAATGGATAGAAGAAGCTACCTCAGTCAAGATTGAACAGGTTCCTGATATTCCTCAATCCAGAAAGGATTCAAGTGATTGGTTACAGGGATATTGTTACCAGTTCTGGCGGTGCAGGCACAATGCATTCAGAGCAGACGGTGCTAACGGCCAGTTCATTATTGTAATGCCTGATCAGGATGCCGTAATTGCGATAACATCTGAAACTATCGGAGGTCAATATGGTGGTATGCAGGAAGAGTTAAACCTGGTTTGGCAATATTTATTGCCTGCAATACATGAGACTGAACTGCCTGCTGACACAAAGACGGCAACAGCCCTGCAAAAGAAACTATCCTCACTGGCTATTCCGCTGCCAGAGAATAATGATCAAGGATTTAATAACAATATTGCCGGCAAAACATTTACAATGGAGCCTAATAAAGCCCATTTGGAAAGAATGACTTTTAACATTAACGGTGATACTTGTCATGTGACACTTTATAATGGGGAAGATGCATTTCATCTGGCATTTGGTTCATCTGCCTGGTTAAAGGGAGAAACGACGAAAAGCGGGAACTCCATGTTTGCAAGGGTAAGAGAGAGTTCAGGAGGTCTGTCCCCTTATAAAGTCGCAGGATGTTACAGCTGGATTGATGAAAACCATTTAAGATTGGCCCTGCGATATCTTGAAACTCCACATACGGTAACAATGATCTGTTCTTTTGACCGGAACAGGATTTCTATCGAGATGAAAAGCAGTCGAAATCCACGAATGGCTTTCCCTCTTCTTACAGGAGTCCTGGATGAATAATAAATCCAGCCTCATTGAAGGTTTGGTTAGATGAGATGAAACAACAGGGCATATATGAATCCCGGAAAAGTCTGATAAATACTGTTACAGTAAATGACCGGCAATCAAATATTTCTGAATCAATATAACTGTTTACATATGAAGAAGGTATCATTACTGATTTTTATTATATGCACAGCGCCAGGCCTGATGGCTCAGGAAGGGAGAGTTTCCGATAATCTTTCCATGAAAAGTGCCATTCTGAAAACAGACAAAAAGTATGCTGTTTACCTTCCCCCGGACTATGAAACTTCTCAAAGAGCTTATCCGGTCTTATACCTGTTGCATGGTGGTGGCGGGAACCAGAGTACCTGGATTCAAAATGGCGATTTGATGCATGTTGCTGATAGCGTTATCAAGGAAGGGGATGCAGCTCCGATGATAATAATAATGCCAGACGCAAGCGGACCTGTTAGAGGCTGGACGAACGACGTAAAGGGAGAGTGGCTGTATGAAGATTTCTTCATCAAGGAATTTATCCCATATATCGAAAAGACTTACAGGGTAAAACCGGGGAAAAGATACAGGGCTGTTGCAGGGTTATCCGGGGGAGCCAATGCTACATTTACGTATGCATTGCATCATCCAGCGTTATTTGCAGCTGCCTGTCCCATAAGTGCAGGAACAGCTCCGCTAAAACTTGATATTGTAAAAGAGACCCTTAAAAGAAAAGATTCAAGTATTCCTGACTCGCTTATTTTGAGATATTACTACAGACAAAGTGTGCTGGAACTGATCAGGAAAATGCCGGAAGATCAGAAAAGTGCAGTACGGTGGTATATTGATTGTGGTGATGATGATCCGATAGCTTTTGAGGGGAATTGTCTCATCCATATTGCTATGAGAAAAAGTGGAATTCCGCATGAATTCAGGATTCGTGATGGTGCCCATACATGGGAATACTGGAGATCGGCATTGCCGGCGATACTAAAGTTCGTGACTGCCAGCTTTCATGGCTAAAAATAAAATATGAAAAAACTCCACAATGAAAACCAAATGTCTTTTTTATGTAGTGTGTTTTTTGATATGCATCCCGCATAATGTCTCCTCTCAGAGCGAAAACATAGGGACAGATTCTGATATCTGCATGATCCCCGTCGGGATGGATGCCTACAGAATGTGGAACAGGTGGCCACTTCAAAGGTTGGGTATACGTTCCTACATGAGAAGTACATATGACAGAAGGGGACATAACGAAGGAGCGGATGCAAGCCATTTTCTCTTTGTTAATGATGAGAACTACAATGTTACCCTTGATGTTCTGGGCAGGGGGATGTTGTACTTTTTCAGGACTAACCACTGGCATGGCAGTCCATGGCATTTCATCGTTGACGGTACAGATAACATAGTCGGGGAGACTGGCACTTATGACCCGGTAAATGCCAAACAAAACATCTCAAAGAGCGCTTTTGTGCCTCTTAAGCCTTTTCCTGAGCCACTAAACCAGACCTGGGCTGTTACCAAGGGCGCTGACCTGATATGGTCACCGATTGGATTTGAAGAATCTTTACGTATTGCCTACTCCCGAACCAGGTACGGGACTGGATATTATATCTATCATCTTTTTGCCGATGAGAACAGGATCTCACAGCCTGTTCAAACATGGGACACCACACATGTTCCAGATAATGACGTGCTTGACCTTATTGGCCGTTCAGGGACAGATATTGCCCCGCAAGGTATATGGAAGGCCGGAGGCAGACTTACCCTTGACAGGGAAAGGATCCTCGTTAAAGAGATAAAGAAAGGACCTTCTGCCATCAGGGCTCTGAAGCTGACCATTCCACTCTCCAGAGAGAAGGATCTTGAACGTATGAGGTTGCAGATCACATGGGACGGGATGAAGCACCCTTCTGTAGATGCTCCTGTATCTCTCTTTTTTGGTGCCGGGACTCTCTTTAACCGTGAAAAGAAAGAATATCTGGTCAGGGCTTTTCCCGTTAATATACGCTATGACTATTCGTCAGGGAAGATTGAAATGGCCTGTTATTTCCCAATGCCTTTCTTTAAATCTGCAAGAATAGAATTGACGGACATCTGTCCTGATGATACGGAGATAGCATATGAGATAAGATATGAGCCATGGAAGGTACCTGTCGGATGCAGCAGTTATTTTCATGCCACGTATAAAGACATCCCTGTCCCTGAGCCGGGCAAAGACATGGTGTTTCTTGATACCAGGGGTATGGAAGGATTTGAAGAATGGTCAGGAAGCTTCATAGGCAACTCATTTATCTTTTCGCATAACGGCGTACTAAACACATTGGAAGGTGATCCCCGTTTCTTTTTTGACGAGAGCCAGACGCCCAGTTACGGAACCGGGACAGAAGAGTGGGGCGGGGGAGGAGACTACTGGGGTGGAGAGAATATGACACTTCCTTTTGCAGGCCATCCCTGCGGGATAGGAAAAGATAAAAGCAAGCTGACGAGCGACAGGGACCTGATTGAATCAGCTTACCGGTTCCTTCTTGCTGATCTTATGCCTTTTGGCCGGCGCGCTGTTATAAAATTTGAACATGGAGGCGAAAACCTGTCAGTGCAGCATTATGAGGCGGTAACCTACTGGTATGGACTGCCGGCTGCATCGCTGGTACTGACCGATGTGCTTGATGTGGGAAATGAAAAGGATGAAAAGGATCATGATTATGTCTCTCCGTCCGGTTCAGTTGTAGAGACAATAACATCGCGGTATGAGTGGGGTATTGATCACTTCCCGTCAAATATTGTCAGGCCGGTCCCTGGTTATGATGATTTGCGCGACAAGGAAGTATATCCTGCCCATACAGAGGATGGCCGTTTCACAAAAGGAGAAACAGAGTTTACCGTCAGTCTTGATCCGGATAACCGTGGGGCTCTGTTAAGAAGAACACTCGATTACAGTTTCCCTAACCAGAAAGCAGAAGTGTATGTTTCCGGGACAACGTCAGATAGCTGGGAATATGCAGGAATATGGTATACTGCCGGGGGCAATGTTTATATCTATTCAAATCCTAAAGGAGAGCTTGATCCCAGGCAGATAAACATAGAGATATCCAACAGGCGCTTCAGGGATGATGAGTTTTTAATTCCGGAGAGATTAACAGGCAACAGATCAGCACTGCGGATAAGGATAAAGTTTATTCCTGATAACCAGGAATTGTATCCCCGGATGCCTTATCCCAAAGAAAGTGCATGGAGCGAATTGAAATATGAAGTATATAGTTATGTTACTCCTCAGTTTACTCCATAATAAGCAGGGACAACCACCACAGACACATATAAATAATAAAAACAGAGGAAAATGGGTACAATCAGAATCGTAATAATGTTGCTGGGAATGTCTCCCCTGCTGACTGCACAGGAGAGCAGGGTGTTGGACAATTTAACCATGACCAGCAGGATACTGAACTGTGAGAAGAAGTATTCAGTATACCTGCCAGCGGATTATGAGACATCGCAGAGGAGTTATCCCGTAATGTACCTGCTTCACGGCGGGGGAGGGAACCAGGCTGAATGGGTACAGCGTGGCGAGGTTAAACACATTGCAGATAAAGCTATCCTTGAGGGCACCGCAACCCCTATGATAATAGTGATGCCGGATGCCAGCGGCGTTCATCGCGGGTATGCCAATGATGCTCTTGGCGAGTGGAAGTATGAGGATTTTTTCTTTGAAGAGTTCATGCCCTATATTGAGAAGACATACCGTGTCAGACCAGGCAAGAGATACAGGGCTATTGCCGGGCTTTCAATGGGCGGCAACGGCACATTCATTTATGCTCTTCATCATCCGGAACTGTTTGCGGCAGCCTGCCCTCTCAGTGCCGGCACGGCACCACATACCCTTGAACAGGCCGGAACGCGGCTAGCAATGATGCAACAAAAGGAGCTGACGGAAGACCAGATAGAGAAGTGGTATCACAGGTACAGCATCCTGGAGCTGATAAATAATATTCCCGATGAGAGAAAATCAGCGGTAAGGTGGTACATCGACTGCGGTGA
>QKGI01000082.1 GCA_003250475.1 Bacteroidota bacterium
AGGAACTTATTTTGCGGATGATTATAAGACCCACCGGTTATTATGAAAACATCGAAGCACCTGTTGCGATCTCTTATTTTTCTGTTCAGCGTTGTTCTTGCTTCCTGCTCGGGTGACGACACAGGTATAGGCGGAATATTCCTTGATAACACTATCAGGACGGTGATCATTGACACCTGTTCCATCAACCTCAGCACAGTATCTATAGACTCTGTCGTTACCTCCGGCAAAAGCTCGGTCATGGCAGGCAGCTACAGCGATACTGTCTTCGGTCGCACCGAATGCACCGGGTATATTCCGTTCACCGTGCCCGGGTCGTATGATTTCCCCGAAACGGAGATTGTCTTTGACTCCGTCAACCTGGTCATGGTCCTCAACGGGACGTGGTTCGGTGATACAACATCCGTCCAGGCCTACCAGGTGCATCTTCTCGATGAGGTGATTGAGCTGCCGGATGATGAGGAGTACTACAGCACCTGGTCAGTGCCCTATTCTGCCGTGCCTGTTGCCGTAGTCTCGTTCAAGCCTCATCCGGCAGTCTCAGATACCGTGTCAGTGCGTCTCCCTGACGTGATAGGGGAGGATCTGCTCGATAAGATGATGAATGAAGATGAGTCGGTCCTTGGCTCCCAGGAACGGTTCATGAACTACTTTAAAGGAATAGCCCTGACTGCCGGCGATGGGAATGATGTTGTCCTGGGGGTGGCGGTGGGCGATACCAGCATGGTGATAAACCTTCACTATCATTATTCAACGCTGACACGCACGGAGGAGACCATCACCATCGTTCCCCTGACGGAACGCACGTTCTACAGTGTTAACACCGACAGGTCGGGCACAAGGTTCTCCGACCTCCGGGGGAAGACATTACCCTCGTGCCAGACGGGTAATACCGTGCTTGTGCAGGCCCTTACCGGGGCATATGTAAGGATTGATTTCCCCTACCTGAATAATCTTCTGCAGCTGGGCGACTACTGCACTATAACGGAGGCTTCGCTGCTGATATACCCTGTCAGGGGAACATATTCGAAGTATGTGCCGCTGCCGGAGGACCTGTCGCTTTATGTCTCCAACGAAAATGACGTGACCCTCGGCTACATAACAACCTATTCCGGCGATGCGCTGCAGACGGGTAACCTCGTTACGGATGACCTTTTCAACATTGATACCTATTATTCATATGATATTACCTCGTTCCTGCAGGATCAGCTCGGGGCCTTCGGCATAAACAGCCGGAGCCTCCAGCTCATTGTCCCGCAGGCAAGCCAGGCAGTCTCACTGAACACACTCATTGCCGGTGACGGTTCATACGCCGGTAACAGGATGAAAATAAAAGTCAGCTATCTTATCTATGACATCAAGTAAAACATCACTGCTCCTCGTCTTCCTGCTATGTACAATGATAGCCGCGGCACAGGAGAATAATTCTTCCCCCTATTCCTGCCTGGGCATAGGCGACCTGAACAATGCAGAGAGCGTACGTACGGCAGGTATGGCCTCAACAGCCATCAGTCTCTCGGGGCGCACCTTTCTCAATACTGCCAACCCGGCATCACTGGCGGCGCTCGACACAAACATCTTCATCCTCGATCTGACGGGATCAGCCCGTGGCTCTCACTTCAAATCGGGCACTGATGACCAGAAGACCTTCGGCGCCAATTTCACAAGGGTGACTGCCGGGCTGCGTCTCACGCCACGCTGGTCGGCAGCCATGTCGATGCAGCCCTACTCCACTGTAAGCTACAGCTCGCGGTATGAAGAATATATCGAGGGGTCAGAAATGACGACGC
>QKGI01000014.1 GCA_003250475.1 Bacteroidota bacterium
ACCAGCTCAACCACTGATCCCCAGTCACTCACCACAAAACCGTCAAACCCCCATTCTTTCCGCAGTATCTGTTTAAGAGTGAACTCATTGGCAGACGTCGGAATGCCATTAAGGTCATTAAAGGCTGACATGAAAGTAAGGGCACCTGCATCCCTGGCTGCTTTAAATGGTTTCAGAACCACGTTCCGCAGTACAGGTTCGGAGATATAGGTTGTATTATAGTCGCGGCCTGCTTCAGAAAAGCCATAGCCGACATAGTGCTTTGCGCAGGCGGCTATGGATGTGGGATCGGTAAGGCTGTCGCCCTGGGCGCCTTCAACCATGGCTGTGGCGAAGGTCGATGCCAGGTACGGGTCTTCACCGCATCCTTCCGCAATCCTTCCCCATCTGGGATCCCAGGTTATGTCAAGCATCGGAGCAAAGGTCCATTTGATTCCCTGTGACGATGCTTCAATAGCTGCGATTCGGAAAGCCTGCTTTACAATACCGGGGTTCCATGAGGCTGCCATACCCAGGGGTATCGGAAAAACAGTGCGATAACCATGGATGACGTCCCTTCCAATAATAAGCGGGATCCCAAGCCTGCTCTCCTCTACTGCTATTCGCTGGATCTCATTTACCTCTGCGACCCCCTGGAAATTAAGCAGAGACCCGCATCTGCCGTCCCGGATAGCTTTCTTAAGCTGTTCCGTATCCATAAAATAGCCGATATCAAGTTGTGACATCTGTCCGATTTTTTCTTCAAGGGTCATTTGTGCCAGCATCCTTTCAGCTTTTGCGTCAGCATCAACTTTACCAGTCTTCCCCGCTCCACATGATGAGGTAAATAATAAGCAGCATGCCGTAAGCACAACCAGCGATATTCTCAGAGGATTCATTTCAATAAAAAGTATTTATTACACAATTGTTTAAGAAAAAAGGATCATTGTCTACCGGAAAACCGGCAGACAATGATCGTCAAATATAACTATTTATGGATGCCCTCCACATGCGGGCCGGACAGATCATCCAGGTAGAATGAATGAGTTCCTTCACCAACACTCGGATTGCACATTATTCTTACAACATTGTAAAATTCGTGGTTAAAGTTGGGATCCGTAACAATGTTAGATGTGTAGATATCTCCTGTCCAGTCCCATCCAGCGCCTACACCTTCGAAATTGTATTCGGCCATTTCCCAGGTATTGTCTTTCTGAATGGTATAGATCAGGTCATATGTTCCTGTCTGCCAGGCAAGGCCGGCCCTGTCAGTGTTTTCAAGCTTCAGGAGGATTTTGTCGCCGGCCGTGCCATAAACCAGAACCCTGAATATATGCTGCTGCCTGAGATCGAACCGGAAGCCAGGACTGAGTTGCATATAGGCATTTGCCCACTGGTTGTTGGTCTTTGTATAGAAGGCCACTTTTGTCGATTTATTCGGATATTCCTTTTTAGGATTATCAACAACCGTTACGCTGCAGTCCTGCCCGAGGACCGGAAATACCTGAACCTCGCTGAAGTCGTTGTATACTATCATCATATCAAGCAGGAAAGGCACATAGGCAGAGTTATCGTTAAGCAGGGTAAGTGATTGTGTTCCTGTCAACGTCCCAAGGCTTGTATTCAGGCTGGCAGTCACATTAAAGGTACCGTGCCGCATGAAAGTATGGTGGACAACCTCGTCCTTGCCTGCGGCAACCGCGTCACTACCGTCACCAAAGTCCCATGTAACACCTGTGACACTTTCTCCTGCAGGTATCACATAATCAGTCACAGAGCAGGCGACATCGTTATCCACTCCTTCAACGGCGCTGACAGTAAATGTGATGACCGGCTTCACGTAACCAGCCCTGATAAGTTTGGTACGCCTGGTATTGCCATCCTGGTCGGTACATAACAGGTCGAGGAAGTTTTCGTCAATGGAGACGATCTCGTACTCACCATTCTTTGCCCCGGCATCATAACATGGAAATATCGGAGTACTGCCACCCAGTTTGAGAATGTTTTTGGTACCGCTCTTTTCGAGAGACCATGTACCCGGCTGTGGAATATAATCAACTGCCCAGTCCCCTGTTGTTGCAACTGGATTACTATAGGCAGGATCGGTCTCCCGGCCTCCTTTGACAAAGCTCTGTCCATGATTTACATAGACCACTGAGAACCCGTCCACTTTAAAAGTAAGGAGGTCGTCATACAGTACTTTTGCCGCTGACTTTTCAAGAGGTGCAGCTGCCCACCAGGATGTCCCGTCTGTTCCTGCCGGACCAACGCTCATGTGCCCGCTTGCAAGGCTGTCTATTGCCCAAGTCTTGCCTTCAGGTACATCGATGCCACCACTTAATGCTATGGTTATCGGATCGTTAAAAATTGAATAATCGGTCTCCGTTGTAGTGATTGTCTTCGACTTTTTAGCCGTACCACCCTTTGTGACGAGTGTCATGGTAATGGTATATGTTCCGGGAAGCGGGTAATAACCAACAGCTGTGGCAGAGCTGCTTTTACTTCCATTGCCCAGGTCCCATGAAGGAATACCGGTAATACTTGACGCATCCTCAACCACGAACCTGAACTCATCGGTTCCGGGAGTAATTGTGAAATCCAACTGGTCAGCGCTCGGCGGAAGCCCGATATCCGGTTTATCCGCCATCTGTGGTTCGCAGGCTATCATCAGTGCAATGACTGCCAGGATGCCTGTTATTCTGATCATATATTTATGTTTTTTCATCATACAACTAATTTAATCGGTGTATTATAAGCCCGAATAGGCAGGGACTTTCTGTTGAAGCACACCAGCGTTCATATTCCTGATTTCACTGGCAGGTATGGGAAACATCCCCCATGAGTTTGCCTTGAAGGTGCGCGCGGTAAAGTCGCCCGGATTGGGAATACCGGATGGTACTACGAAACTTGCATTGATATTTTCCTCAGCATAGTTCAGTCCCCTCCTTAGGAGATCCCATTTTCTGAGACCCTCACCGCCAAACTCAACCCTTCTCTCATGGTAGATGTCGTCCAGGGTGATGGTCGTCTTTTCTGCGGTTTCACCCAGGGCTCTTGTCCTTACCTGGTTGAAGTAACCGGCGGCCTTATCCGGATTATCGGTAAGCCACACTTCGGCAGCCATCAGGAGCACATCAGCGTACCGTATATCCATGTAGTTACGCGGGAAGTTATGACTGGCATCACCCCCTGAGCCCTGGTAATCGGCACGTGCCATATATTTCTTATTGAAATAGCCGGTATTCATGAAAGCCCTGTTATAATCTGTCAGCATCTCTTCTGCGTCATAGAGTGTGACATATTTCCTCGGGTCACCGGGTTCAAATTCGTCTGCCAGGCTCCATGTCGGGATCGAGAATGACCATCCCGGGAATACTGTTGCATCACCCTGGGGGTTACGTACACTAAGCCAAACACTCGAGAAATTACCGTTTATATTCCAGCCTCCCCAGTCTCCTGACTTGGCCTTATCTGAATACTGGATTTCAAGAACAGACTCTGCGTTGTTCTGGTTGTCCCAGTCAAACAGGTCGGCATAGTCGGGAATAAGAGAGTATGCCTGACTTGTAATGATCTGGTCAAGGGCAGTCTGGACATATGCTTTGTTTATTACAGTGGAACCGCCGCTCCATTGTTCGGCTGTGAGTCCCAGGTCACCTATTGCACTCATTCCTTTATGATAAAGGTAAATACGTGCCATTAGGGCCTGGACGGCTCCTTTGGATACGCGGCCTTTTTCTGATGAAGGTAAATTTACGGGCAGTACGGCAACTGCATCCGCCAGGTCAGAGGCTATAAGTGAGAATACCTCGTTTGGTGTACCCTGGGAAACATTTTTATATTCTTCGACATTTGGCAATACCTCTGTAATAATGGGTACCCATCCGAAATGCCTGACGAGATCCCAGTAGAAGTATGCACGGAGGAATTTTACCTCACCCTCAAACCTCTCTTTAAGACCGTCGGTTTCCCAGGCAATGCCTTCCTGCTTCTGAAGATAGAGATTTGCCCTGTAGATGCCTGAATAACAGCGGTTCCACAGGTCAGAAGAAGAGTTGTTGCCCGGTTCCATCTTGAACATCTCCATGTCCTGCCACTGGCTCATATCAGAAGCATCGGAACCGCCACAAAAGGCGTCGTCGGAATAAATGTCCGACATGGTGGGCACAAACTGCCAGTTCTGCACGGAGTATGCATCATACACCGCAGTGACTGCGAGGAATGCATCTCCCTCGGTTTTGTAATAGTTGGCTTCCGTCTGACCGGTCTTGGGTTCAAGCTCGAGGAAATCCTTTGAACAGGAAGATCCTGCTGCCATCAAAGCCAGAAAGAAGAGACTGTATAATATTGACCTTTTCATAATTGATTTTTTTTCGATGTTAGAAAGTCACATTTATTCCTGTCATCAATGTGCGTGCCTGAGGATAGATACCCCGGTCAATTCCATTGTCAAATACTCCGCCCCCTATTTCCGGGTCAAAGCCGAGATATTTGGTGAATGTAAAGAGGTTTTCTGCAGAAACATACAGACGTAATCTGCTCAGTTTAATCGCCTTGGTGACGCTGGAGGGTAATGTATAGCCAAGGGAGATGTTTCTCAGCCTGACAAAACTGCCATCCTGTATGTAAAAGTCGCTTACCGTCTTCCCATTAAGGTTGTTGTCAACGAAGGTGACACGTGGATAATGGTCGGAGGTACCTTCGCCTGTCCACCTGTTCAGCCATTCGGCATTGTAGTTGGAACCATTCATGTCATAGCGCCTTGTTGCACTGTATATCTCCTGGCCCAATGCAGCGTATAAAAAGAGATTTAAATCAAACCCGTACATCTCTGCGCTCAGGTTGAGACCCCCTGTAAAATCGGGGAACGGACTGCCTATCTGTACACGGTCACCGTCACTGATACTGCCGTTACCGTCAGCATCAACGAACTTAATGTCACCGGGAACTGCATTTGGTTGTATCCTGGCTCCCGTTGATGAGACGTACGCATCAATTTCCTCCTGATTCTGGAAGATGCCGTCAGTCTGTATTCCATAGAAAACCCCCATAGGAGTTCCTATTCCAGCATATATTACACCACTCTGGCCGAAACCGCCATCGCCGCCCGAGAGCCTCTTTTCTGCATTCTGTATATCGAGAACCTCACTCTTATTGAAGGCGCCGTTAAGAGAGGCACTCAGGTAAAGCTTGCCGATCTCTTTCCTGTAGCTTATTTCGGCCTCGATACCAGAGTTCTTTACAGATCCTCCGTTTATGATCGGGGCAGAGTTACCTACAACCATGGGTACAGGAGCAGTGACCAGCCAGTCCTTAGTGGTCTTGATATAATAATCAAGTGTGACAGTCAGGCTGCTACCCAGGGTCTGAAAATCGATCCCGAAGTTTGTCTGTTCAGATGTTTCCCACTTAAGTGACGGGTTGGCAATCTTTGTTGGCTGCGTTCCGTTGTACTGTGTTTTGCTGTCACCAAAATAATATATGTTCTGATTACCAATAACCGAGGTGTATCCGAAGTCACCTATACTCTCATTTCCATTCTGACCCCAGCTGGCTCTTAACTTCAGCACATTGACAATATGGTTAATGTTCCTCATGAAATCCTCCCTGGAGATGACCCAGCCCACGGATGCCGACGGGAAATAACCGTACTTATTCTCATCACCGAACCGTGATGAGCCATCCCTTCTGATAGTGGCAGTCAACATATAACGATCCATCAGATCATAATTCAGACGTGCAAAGAGTGAAGCGACGGTATGCTCGGAGTAACCTCCGCCGGCATTTGCACTCTCAGGGTCGGTGGCATTATCAAGATATGAATGTTCGAAGTCATCAAAAATCAGATCATTCTTCGATCCCCAAAGGTTTTCATACATATCCTTGAACGCGGTTGTACCGGCCATAAGGGTCAGGTTGTGCACATCAATTGATTTTGTATATGTGAGCACATTCTCAAAATTCCAGCGGGAATAGATATCAATGCCCTTATAGGCTTTGTCTATCACACTGAAATGCATTGCATCCAGGTAATACTCAGGAGTGTATGTATCGGTGTTTACAATGGCATACTCGCCTCCGAAAGAGGACCTGAACACAAGTCCGGCAAGCGATTGCGCTATTTTACCGAAGTCGAACTCACCGTAAAGGTTACCGATCAGTTTATAAGTCCTTGTTTTTGAGTTGTTATAACTGGCAAGTGCCACCGGGTTGGATATCTCCTGCAAGCCTATTCCGTAAGACTCAGGTGTTGCCCATGTACCGTCAGAGAACTTTACCGGGACAATTGGCGGCATATTCAAGGCCTGGTTAAGCCCCAGTCCATACCTGTCGTTAGTGGCGATACCCTGGCTGGTAATACCTGCGAGATTGATGTTACCACCAAGTTTAAAGAATCCGAAAGTACCGGCTGCATTCAGGCGGTAACCGATTTTTTCAAAGTTCGATTTCCCTTTTGAAACAATTCCATCCTGGTTAAAATAGTTGAATGAGGATGAATACTCAAGCTTATCACTTCCTCCCATGAATGACAGCGAATGACTCTGTTTGGGGGCATTGTAGTAGAACATCTCATCCTGCCAGTCGGTGTCAGCTGTGAAGCTGTCTATCTGTGACTGGCTGAATTTCGGGCCCAGACCACCATTGATAGAAGCTTCGTTGGTAAGCATGATGTATTCCTGGGCGTTCAGCAGCGGAATTTTTTTCCAGGGATTCTGGAACCCGTAATAACCATCATATGATACTGTTAATTTAGTGTCTGTCTTCCCGGTCTTGGTTGTTATAAGCACAACACCGTTTGCGCCTCTGGCACCATAAATAGCTGCCGAGGCAGCATCTTTCAGCACCTCAATTGATTCAATGTCACTTGAGTTCAGGAAGTCAGTGCCCGCTCCGCTCATTGGCAGTCCGTCAATAATATAGAGAGGTTCGGCATCACCGTTGGTACCTGCACCCCTGATACGGACCGATATTTCTGTGCCTGGCTGGCCTGAGTTGGCCGTAATAACGACACCAGCCGTCTTGCCCTGTAGCGCCTGGGTAACACGCATGTCAGTGGCTTTTCGCAGATCGTCGCCGTCAACCTTCGCAATGGCGCCTGTGATGAGGCTCTTCTTTTGTGTTCCGTACCCTACAACGACGATCTCATCCATCATCTCCACATCAGAAACCAATTCAATATTAACAGTGGCGTTTTCTGTCACCACAATCTCCCGTGTCTTCATCCCTATAAAGGAGAAAACCAGTGTAGAGTTAGCGGGTACGTTGCCCAGGGTGTAGTACCCGTTGATGTCAGTCATCATGCCGGTAGTTGTTCCTTTTACGAAAACACTTACTCCGGCAACGGGCTGACCATCATCTGCCGACGTTACAATCCCTTCTATCTGCAGTCCCTGTGCATTCAATGCCAGGGAGGCGGCAATAAATAAAAGGGTAAGGATTGTCTGTTTCATAGATTTTAATTAGTGAGTTAGAGTTTAGATTACTTTCAAGGCTGGCATCTGGAGGCCAGCTTTCATTGCATAAAAATACAGGTAATCTTTAGAACAGGGGCTATCCGAACCTACATCAAATATACATCATGTCAGGTTACACAATACTACAATAATTCATCATGTGAATTAATATACTATTGGTTTACTGACATATACTTAATTTGCCCAGTATATTTAATTTACTTTACCCGGGGAAAGCACTACTACAGACAATGGTTTCAGATCACAAACTGATAAGTAGTGTAGTAAGATTAGTATCGCGACTGATCCCCATCTTTTTCCTAATCCTGTATCGGCAGATTTCAACACCACGAACAGAAATATTCATCAGAGGAGCAATTTCCTTGGTCGACATGTTCATTTTCAGGAAACCGCATAGTCTGAGTTCAGTCGGGGTAAGATTCGGATAGCTGGATTTGATCCTGTCAAGGAAATCCTCATGTACTTCATCAAAGGCAGTCTCAAAGACTTCGCGCTGTTTGTTGCTGTCTACCTCCTTATTAATACGTGCAACGATTTCCGAGACCTTGTTTTCAACGATTTTATCACTACACGACAGACTAAGTTTCTTCATCTCATCCTTGAGATGAAGAAGGAACTCATTTTTGCGCACCATACTCATTGCCTGGTTGGCCAGTTCTTTATCGCGCAGGATCATCTCGGCATAAAGCTTCTCATTCCTAATCCTTATTATCTCCTTTTCTGATTCCAGGGCCTGTCTGATGTATTCCTGCTCCTTGGCCTCGTAGATCCGCTGGTTATTCAACCTCTCCTTTCTGTTGGCAACCTCAATCCTCCATCTGAGAATCCGGATAAGAATCAGAAGTAAGGCCAGCCCTCCTACAAAATATGAGAGATATGCTACAGTAGATTTGTACCATGGATGTTCTATTCTGAACTTAAGTGAATCCGGAAGACTCTCTATTCCCAGCTGGTTCCTTGCTTTAACCTGAAATGTAAACTCCCCGTCCGGGAGGTTCGAGAATTCCTTGCTGTATGCCCTGCTCCAGGGTGACCACTCTTCTTCGTAGCCAAGCAGCCGGTAGCTGTATTCAGTGTTGCCTGCATTATCATAAACGGGGGAGGAGTATGAAAATCTCAGGTTATTTTTCCTGTAAACAAAACTGTAGATTGTCTCCCCTGCTGCACCGGACGTCCCTCTTCCGTAATAGAATACTGAGTCCTGATGCAGAGCCTCCCCCTTTGTGATATAGGCTGAAAACTCCTGATAACCCCTTGAGGAAGTGCGTGAGGAATAATGAGCAAAACCATCTTCCGTCCCAATAAAAAGATGTTCCGGCGAATAGGGATATATGATTTCAAACCCGTGGATAAACCTCGATGACAGCAGGAGAAATGGAGTAGTAACATGCTGATAGGAATAATCCTCCTGGAGCCGGAATACTCCCATCCGGTTTTTAGCAATATACCAGATATTGCCATACTGGTCCTCCTTGAGATAGGATATCGATGTTACAGAGTTCAGGAGCTGGTTAAAATAAACCGATCTGACAAATCGATCGTCCGCCTGGGAGTATTCATATATTTCAGTCTCTGAGGCAACAACGAGCTGGCCTTTGATCCGGAACAGGCTCAGATAGTAATCAGATGGCAGTCCATCACGGGAGTTATAGAACCGGACATTAAGGACTGAATCGAGATCTTCAGACAGCCTGACCCTGAAGATACCCTTGAACCCGTGACTCATCCAGATTTCTCCCTCCTGGTCTTCCTCAAAAACCCTGAATGATTCATTCATACCCTCCACCTGTTTCACATATTTCCAGGTGCCGTGATCCCATTTAAAAACAATTATCCCGCTGTATGTGCCTCCCAGGAGGTATCCCGGTTTGTGATTTAGCTCCATGTATTTCCAGCCGCCGGGGACCCTGCTTATCAGTGAGGCAGTCTCACCCTTCACAACATAGGTTCCGTTATTGTGTCCACACAGCAGAACACCTTTATGAACACCCAGGTACCACACCTGGCCGTATGTTCCGGGAATCATCCTGAAGTCTTTGTCAGTATCCCTTTCTGACCATTCCTTTACGTATAATCCCTGGTTTGTTCCCAGGTAAAGTTTTCCATCATAAATTACTGCGGCATATCCGGCTCCAAAGCCTTCGGAACTCTGTATAAATGATACTGGAGAATTGACAGTTAAATAGTCAATGCCATTGTCAAGCGCCAGCCACAGGTTGCCTGCCCGGTCTGAGAAAAGGTCAAGGACAGTATTGTTCTGCAGACCCCTCGATTTGTTCAGGCGCTGAATAATATTGCCCTCACTGTCTATAATGATTAACCCGTTGAGGATGGTACCTATGGCATAATGATTATCAAATAGAACCGTTGCGCTGAATATCTGGTCATGGGCGAGAATTTCGCTTGCCGGTATGCTCCATTTACGAAGCTCCCTGCCATCATAGATGTACAGGCCATTCCCCAGTGTGCATATAAGAATCTCGTTATTATCACCGTATGGCAGGATTGACCAGATGTCAATACCGGTGAGGTTCGCACAGCCCTGAAGAGGGACCAGCCTCGTGCCGTCATATTCCATCAGCCCGCTTTCCACATCGTTGAAGATAAGGCGTCCCCTTACACTGTAAGAATTCTGGAATCGTGATGGTGCCTGTACAACGGTCAGAGGAGTCCCTTCCCTGAAAAAGAAAGCGGCATAATATGACTGAAATACCTTTTTGCCTTTGTATTCAAATATGTTCCATACATCGTCAAAGTTCCTGTGTTCCTCCGGTATCAGATCCCTCAGGGAACTGAAGGTAAGATTACCGTTCGGCGATGCCACCATCTTCCCGATATCATTGTATGCTCCGATGTAAATATCGCCCCTGGAGTCTATATAAATTGATCTGACCATGGAGAGATTGGGCATCCGGTATAGTTGCCACCTTACCCCATCATAGACAAGTAGTCCGTCATTGTTGGCAAAATACATGAACCCGTTGGCATCCTGGGCCACCGACCAGTTCTGGGTACTGGCGCTATAGTCGCTCTTTTTGAAGTTACGTATAAAAGGGGTACCTATCTCCTTAATATCGCACTGTGCGACATCGGGAATTAATAAAAAGAGGCCTGCTGCAAGTAGTATCCTGCGTATCATTTGATTTTTTTCAACACTCCAATTTATAACTTTTATCTATCCCGTTCACGAGTTGTTCTGCCTATTTTTTTGAAGGTGTAACCTGATTTTAATATTTTTTTCCAATTTTAGGTATATTTGCCCTTTCCGGCAAGAACCCGGATATAACCTTAAATTATTTATATGCAAGATGGTTAAAGTCACCAACAACAGGATCCCCAACGAGTTTTTTGTAACGCAGGGCTCAGGATGCAGCGAGTATGCAATACATCCCGGCTCTTACCACATGGCTCTGCATGATGCAGGCATTGCGGAATACAATATTATGAACTACTCTTCGGTGCTGCCGGCAACATCCAGGCTGGTCACGCGCGATGAGCTCGACATGCCGCCATACGGTTCGGAACTCTGCACTATTATGGCAGTGGCTAACGGCTACTACGGTGAACATGTCTCGGCGGGGATAATATTTGCATGGATGTATAAAGACGATACATGCGAGGAAAAGATAGGCGGTCTTGTCTGTGAGCTGGCCGGTTACTTTGACATGGAAGCTCTCGAGGAGAGACTTTACACCGTTCTTCATGACCTGCATGACAGGACATTCGCCGAGTACTATCTCGGTGAGCCGACAGTCATCAGGGAATCATTAACAATCGATAAGCGATACGGTACAGCACTGGTATCAATGTGTTTCGTGAATTTCACCTGATCCTGGCAGGTAATCTCCAGTCGGGCATAGAGGTCTCCTTTCCGTCTGTATCAGGGCCCGGGCTGCAATATAAACCGACAGAGAGATTGTAAGCCTAAACATGTCTGTGAGCTTAATCTCCGGCTGACGTTATTCTTTCTGGTTTCAGGCGGCCACGGCACCGGTGCTGATATATCAGGTGCCAGGATCCTGCCGGTATGGTCCGGCATGCCGGAACAAGTTGTTTTCAGTTTATCCCGGTAATGGTGGATAACAGGAAATATATACCTGCAGCCAGAAGCATCGACACAGGGATTGTCAGCAGCCAGGCATAAAGCAGGTTAATGGTGACTCCCCACCGGACAGCTGTGATCCTCTTGGTAAGCCCTACGCCCATGATGGCCCCGGTTATAGTGTGAGTGGTACTGACAGGTATTCCGAACGCTTCTGTTCCAAAGAGCAAGACAGCTCCCGCTGTCTCTGCAGCTACCCCCTCGAAGGGAGTCAGTTTGGTTATTTTCGACCCCATAGTCTTGACAATACGCCAGCCTCCTATGAGGGTTCCCATAGCAATTGCCGTATAACATCCGAGTACGATCCAGTGCGGGATATCATGCACCTTCCCGTTAACCATCTCAATATGTGCCCAATGAGGGACATCCTGCACTCCGTTGAAATATACCATCAGTGCTGCAGCAATGATACCCATCACTTTCTGGGCATCATTGCCCCCGTGACCGAGGCTGAAAAGCCCGGATGAAAGAAGCTGAAACCCTTTAAACTTTTTCTCCAGACGGAATGGATTTTTCCGCCTGCTTATCCACAGGAGAATTATTGAAAGAATATATGATATAAACATTCCCAATAATGGAGCCAGGAAGATGAATGCAGCGATTATGGCAATCTTTCCGGTGTGTACAACTCCCCAGCCTGTATAGGCTATTGCCGCCCCGGCAAACCCACCCACCAGCGTATGCGATGAGCTTGAAGGGATACCCAGGTACCAGGTAAGAAGGTTCCAGATGATGGCCGCAAGTATCCCTGCAAGTATAACCATCAGGGTTATTGCTGAGGTGTCAACGATCTTCGCTATCGTATCAACAATATGCAACTCGAAGACCAGGTAAGCCAGCCAGTTGAATGCTGCAGCCCACAATACCGCCTGGAAAGGAGTCAACACCTTGGTGGATACGACAGTGGCTATTGAGTTGGCTGCATCATGGAATCCGTTTATCAGGTCAAATGCAAACGCAAGGACAATTATGATGATCAGGATTGTGAAGTCCATCAGTTGGATATTAGGCAATTTTGATAATTACTGAAGAGAGGATGTCTGCTACATCATCACAACGGTCGACTGCCTTTTCAAGGGCGGCAAGGATATCCTTCTTTTTAATAAGTTCAATCGCATCGGTCTCCTCCTGGAACAGCTTTGCAAGGTACCTGTGGTTGATATCATCGGCATGTTCTTCCAGCTCCCCTATTTTATGGCAGTTGTCCTTGTACTTTGACAGGTTCAGGACATCGCGCAGGCCGTTGAATGCAGTATTTATCTCAATTGATGCCCGGTAGATGGTATCGGCCATCTCACGAAACTCGGACGGTATCTCTTTCAGTTTATACAGATGAGTCTGCTTTGCCGCTCCGTGCATAAGGTCAAGAACGGAATCAGTTGCATGGATCAGATCAAAGATATCTTCCCTGTCAAAGGGAGTGATAAAGGTGCTGCTAAGAGCTTTATACAGGCTCTTGGCTATCTGGTCGCCGACAAGCTCAGCCTCTTTTATCTTCTGACCCAGGGCTTCTCTTTTCACCGGTGTGGGTTCATTCATAAACTCAACCAGCAGCTCTGCACCTACAATAAGATTAGCCGAGGCATTCTTAAACAGTGGATAGAACTTACCCTCCTTAGGGGCAAGGTAAGAAAAGATTTTGTCAAGTTTCATGGATCAATTTGGATAAGATTTGAATGCGTCAAAAATAAGTCAATGACTTCATTATTTAAAACAGATTTGAAATATTGTTCATTAAATGTTAATTATTATTCCTTCGCAGAATCAGGCAACTTTGGTTATATTAGCAAAGTAATAAACCATAATTTCGGCATGAAACTAACATTTTACGGGGCTGCCAGGGAGGTTACAGGCAGTAAGATTCTTATTGAGACAGAACACGGAAAAAATATTCTTCTTGATTGCGGCCAGTTTCAGGGAAAAGGACTGGAGACAGAGGAGCAGAACAGGTCGATTGCCTTCTCCCCGGCCTCCCTTGACCATGTTATTTTGTCACACGCGCACATTGACCACTCGGGACTGATTCCGTTTATCCATCGTAACGGTTTCTCCGGGTCAGTCATATGCACTAACGCTACACGTGATCTATGTTCGATAATGCTCGCTGACTCAGGCAAGATACAGGAGCATGATACCGTTACATTTAATAAGAAGAGAGAGAAAAAAGGACTTCCTCCCGTAGAACCTCTCTATACCCAGGCAGATGCTGTGTCAGCCATGAAGCTTTTCATCAGTGTGGCCTATGACCGCAAGTTCCGTATTGACGACTTCACCACAGTTAGATTCACAAATACCGGTCATATGCTTGGAAGTGCCGTTGTCACCCTTGAGCTTAAGGAGAAGGATGGCATCAAGAGGCTTGCCTTCACCGGCGATATTGGCAGACCGGTCAACAGGATCCTGAAGAGCCCGGAACCATTCCCACAGGCCGATTTTCTCATTGCCGAATCGACATACGGCGACCGGTTGCATCCCACCATGGCAGAATCAGATGAAGAGCTCTGCCAGGTTGTACACAGGACATGTGTTGAGAAGAAGGGTAAACTGATTATCCCAGCCTTCAGCGTCGGACGCACGCAGGAGATAGTCTATTCACTGAATAATCTGTATAACGGGCAGCGCCTGCCAAAGGTTGATATCTATGTTGACAGTCCCCTCTCAGTCAATGCCACCAATATTTTCAGGATGCATCCTGACTGCTTTAACGATGATGTGAGACAGGTTATGCTCAGTGATCCTGATCCGTTCGGCTTCAACACACTCTTCTACAACACCTCCGTTGAGGGATCCAAGAGCCTGAATGCTATAAAGGGCCCGGTGATTATTATCTCTTCATCAGGTATGATGGAGGCCGGGCGGGTGAAACACCACCTGGCAAACAGCATAAGTAATCCTGCCAACACGGTCCTGGCCGTAGGCTACTGTGCTCCGTCGACCCTGGGAGCCCGACTCCTCAGGGGTGAGAAGGTAGTCTCAATTCACGGCAACAAATACCCGGTCAGGGCTGAAATCAAGAAACTGGAATCCTATTCGGGTCATGGTGACTACCAGGAGATGGCTGACTTCCTGTCATGCCAGGACCCACAAAAACTTAAAAACATTTTCCTGGTTCACGGAGAGTACGAGACTCAGCAGCATTACCGGACCTATCTTGAGTCTAAAGGTTTCTCCAACATAGAAATACCTTCCTACAGCAGCTCCTTTGTCCTGTGATTTTTGTGATATTTCTTTCAGAGTCGGTATGAATGTCTAATTTTGCACAAAAATTTTCTGGACTATGTTTATTATAATGGTTGTGCTTTTCCTGCTGGGGTACCTGGCGATAGCACTTGAGCATCCTCTCAAAATTGAGAAGGCTGCCAGCGCACTTCTTCTGGGCTCAATCCTCTGGGCTCTCTACGCTCTGTTCAGCGAACAGATACTTGCCCTCGGTTTCTCTCCTTCATGGGAGGAGATTAAAATGATGGCAAAGGAAATCCTTCACAACATCGCTCCTGCGATGAATGCCGATCAGTTTTCGACCTCCCCCTTCCGTGAGACGGTGGAGCTTGCCGGACATACTCATGCCTTCGTCAAGAGTGAACTGGCTCACCACCTGGTAGATATCGCGGAAATACTGTTCTTCCTCTTCGGTGCCATGACCATAGTGGAGGTTGTTGATCAGCATCAGGGCTTTACTGTCATTACCAACAGGATAAACACAAAAAGCAAAGTCAGGTTACTCTGGATCCTGGGTTTTATCACTTTTTTCATGTCAGCCGTTCTCGATAACCTGACTACAACCATTGTAATGATAGCCCTGCTAAGGAAGCTGATATCCGACAAGCCTACCCGCTGGCTCTTTGCCAGCATGATTGTGATATCAGCCAACGCCGGAGGTGCATGGTCTCCCATCGGGGACGTCACCACTATCATGCTGTGGATCGGCGGACAGATCACAACGATCAATATCATTCTCAAAGTTATTCTGCCGAGCCTTGTAAACATGATCGTACCCCTGACCATTTTGACATTCATGGTCAAGGGAGATGTAAAACGTCCGGAGAAAGCTCAGTTATCTTCCGAGATAACGACTCCTTTCGAACGAACCTTCATACTTATTCTTGGCGTCTCCATGCTGCTCTTCGTGCCGGTATTCAAAACAGTGACCCATCTGCCTCCTTATGTGGGAATGCTGTTCGGCCTGGGTGTACTGTGGCTGGCATCCGAGATAATGCACAGGAACAAGGAAGATGAGATACGCAAAAAGCTGACTATATATAATATTGTAAAGAAGGTCGACACTCCCACCATCTTCTTCTTTCTGGGGATTCTCTCAGCCGTCGCCGCCCTGCAGAGTGCCGGGCACCTTAGTCTGCTGGCCGGCTGGCTCGATGAGAAACTCGGGAATATCTACCTGATCAACCTGGCAATAGGCGCAATTTCAGCAGTAGTAGACAACGTTCCTCTTGTTGCCGGTGCTATGGGTATGTATGATGTCGTCTCTCCGGATATGCTCCGGCTAGCTGCTGACCCGGCTTATGCAGGTTTCTTCGTGCAGGATGGGTTGTTCTGGGAGTTTCTGGCTTACTGCGCAGGAACAGGTGGCAGCATGCTTATCATAGGCTCGGCTGCAGGTGTTGCTGCTATGGGTCTTGAGAGGATTGATTTCATCTGGTACATGAAAAGGATATCATGGCTGGCTCTTGCCGGTTACATTTCCGGAGCAGGTGTTTACTGGATTCAGGCACAACTGTTACACTAACTGAAATTTATTTTATAAAGAAGGCTTCATCGTATGATGAAGCCTTTTATATTTGCATCCACTAATCTCCTGTATCTTAGTTTAGAAAGGCACCTTAATCTTCCCGCAAAATGTTCCTGCTCCAGAATTTTGAGTTTGTGCTCTTTGCCATTACCCTTATAGGAGTGGCACTGTTCCATAAACATACAATGTGGGTCGCCCTGACGGGAATGACCCTGATACTCATCTATAAGCTTGTCTTCAATGATCCTGCAGCACCTTTCAACCTGATCCGTCACCTGGATGAGGAGGGCAGGACGCTCATCAACCTGATGGGCCTGTTGTTTGGTTTTGCCATACTGTCTAAACATTTTGAAGAATCCCGTGTCCCCGATCTTCTGCCTAACTACCTCAGAAGCGGGTGGTTCGGTGCTTTCTCACTTCTTGTGATGATAACGTTGCTATCATCCTTCCTTGACAATATTGCTGCCGCGCTGATTGGAGGTACTATTGCCCTGGTCGTTTTCAGAGGGAGAGTGCATATCGGATATGTTGCCGCCATAGTAGCCTCGAGCAATGCAGGCGGAGCCGGAAGTGTCATAGGTGACACCACGACTACCCTGATGTGGATTGACGGCATCCCGGCACTTAATGTTATCCATGCCTACCTTGCAGTGATACCGGCATTGCTGTTCTTCGGGATACCCCTCTCGATCGTGCAGACCAGGTACCAGCCCATCATGAATGATGCCCCGGAAAATGTTAAGATCAATCATAAGAAACTTATTGTAGTGGCCCTGATACTAGCAGGTGCCATAGCCACAAATATCCTTCTGGAGTTTCCCGCTGTGGGAGTGTGGGCCGGCATTCTGCTGGGGGCACTATTCACTACAACCCCATGGGGTGAGTTGAAGAACTCGCTCAAAGGAACCATCTTCCTTATGGCTCTGGTCTTTTCGGCATCGATGATGCCTGTGGATCAACTTCCCAGGGCTTCATGGCAGACGAGTTTTGTGCTTGGCTTCATCTCCTCTGTCTTTGACAATATACCGCTTACAAAACTTGCCCTGGAACAGGGCAGCTATGACTGGGGAATGCTGGCTTATGCAGTCGGTTTCGGAGGCTCAATGATATGGTTTGGCTCCTCCGCCGGAGTCGCCATAACAAACAAATTTCCTGAAGGACGGTCTGTGGCCGGGTGGCTCAGGAACGGCTGGTGGGTGGCCGCAGCTTATGTTATCGGATTTTTTGTTTTGCTCGCCATCAAAGGCTGGGAGCCCGTCATAAAATAATATCTCATAAAAAAGAGAGAGGCCGGTGTCCCGGCCTCTCTTCTATTCCTAGTATCTCGGTTCCCGATCCCTGTCGCGAAAATCACGGCGGGGTCTGAAAGGCTTTTTCTCTGCCTTGGGCTCAGATTTTTTTACGATGATCTGACTGCCATCGAGCTCTGAATTGTTGAGCTTTTCGATAGCTTCATAACCGGCACGGTCATCAGCCATCTCAACGAAACCATAACGCTTGGAAAAGCCGGTCTCACGGTCCATAATAACTTTTGCGGAGATTACCTCCCCAAATTTGCTGAAAAGTTCCTGAAGGTCTTCTGCTTTGGTGACAGAACTCAGCTTGGCTACAAAAATGTTCATCTGAAAATTAATTAAACGTTAATAAAGTTCTTTAAATCAGCAGCTTGCCGCGATGGAAGTGAAATCCAAACATACAGATCAGTACTACCAATTATTACAAAGGTATTTAAATTATTTTAACATTTGCAAATTAATTTAATTATTTGAAAATGACCTCATGAGGTAATATATAGCACCTGTTTATACACATGTGATTGTTCCTCTTCTGCTAATCTCGCAGTAGCCAAAAGAAACACCAAACCATCCTTATGGCTGGCTCACGATTAGTATTATGTAACCAGGACAGCCTGATTGTTTTACAGTCATACCTTCAGGTCTCCGAATACAGTATTGCAGTCCCCCGGGGTCAGTTTCTTTTCAGAGGCAAGGTTTTTTTTCTCAGCCACTCTTTCACATCAGGCCTTAAACGCTCGCTTACAGAGGAAAATACGCGTTCATGATAACTGTTAATCCAGTCAATCTCCTTATCATCAAGCAGTGATATATCGATAAGACCAGAGTCTATGTAACAAAGGGTCACTGTATCGAACGCAAGAAAACTACCATGGTCTGTCTCGCAATCCTCCCTGCAAACAAGAAGGTTTTCCGTCCTGAATCCGTACAAACCCGGTCTGTATATGGCCGGTTCGTCAGATATCACCATTCCCGGTTCCAATACTGTTTTGATATCACCGGAGGCTCCAGTACCTATTGACTGTGGCCCTTCGTGTACATTCAGGAAGCTTCCTACCCCATGGCCGGTCCCGTGTCCGTAGTTCAGTCCATGATCCCAAAGAGCCTTACGGGCAAGGACATCGAGCTGATATCCCTTTGTTCCACGCGGGAACCTTATTGTTGCCAGAGCTATGGTGCCCTTCAGGGCCAGGGTGAAGTCGGATTTCATACTGTCATCAACCCGGCCCAGTGCTATGGTCCTGGTAATATCTGTGGTACCGCCAAAATACTGACCGCCCGAATCAAGTAGGAAGATACCCTGGTTATGTAGCCGTACGTCGGTTGACACATCAGGCTCATAATGAGGCAGAGCGGCATGTTCCTGATATGCGGCTATCGTACAGAACGACGGTCCGAGGCACCCATCCTGCTCCGAACGCATCATATCAAGTCTGGCTGCTGCAGACAGCTCGGTAACTTCCTCATTGCCTATTGCAGCCTCCAGCCAATGCAGGAAGTTGGTCAGCACTACACCATCACTTACCATGGCCTCCTCCAGGTTTTTGACCTCGGTGCTGTTTTTCACCGACTTCAGCCGGCAGGGAATGCTGAGGTCCTCAACGATATTGATGTTACCATGAATCGACCTGAAGAGCGCTGCCGGAGTGCTGCCTGCTGAGAGAAGAAGATACGATCCAGGCTCGAGATGGGCCAGGACATTCCCGACGGTATCATAGGGAAGCAGGATAACGCCATCCCTGTCAAAAGCACTCTTAAGCGCACCGGGTATCTTGTCCTCATCAGCAAAAAGGATCACCTGATCCGTTCCCACGATAGCAAATGAGAGCAGTAACGGGCTGTATTTCAGATCGCCTGCCCTGATATTGAGGAGCCACATGATATCGTCACTTGCTGTAAGGAGATGGTAATCAACATTCTTCTCCCTCATCCTTTCCCGGACTTTCCTGATCTTGTCGCTACGTGACTGGCCTGCATACCTGACATCAAGTTCATAAGCCTGTTCGGCAGGCAGCAGGGGCCGGTCGGTCCAGAGGCTTGAAATCAGGTCTGCTCTGAGGTCCAGTTTAGCACCGGCTGACTTAACAGCGCGTTCCAGAAGAAGCATATTACCGGTCGATATCAACCTGCCGTCAACACCCACCTTCCATCCTTTCTTCACCTTCTCTCCTATCCATTCAATATGTTCGGGAGTATGCGGTATCCTGAGCCTCACAAGCTCAAATCCCGAGCCGGCAAGCTGCTTCTCAGCCTGCAGGAAGTAACGGCTGTCAGTCCATAGTCCTGCAAAGGACCTGGTAATCACCACTGTTGCTGATGAGCCGGTGAAACCGGTCAGCCACCTTATCACCCGCCAGCGGTCAGGTACGTACTCCCCGAGATGTGGGTCGGATGAAGGTACAATAAGGACATCCAGTTTCCTGGATGCCATGCCGGCCCTTACATCATCAAGTCTCTTTCTGAATACATTAGATGTCATTACGAAACATTATTTTGGTTGTTTTTTCCAAAGAAATTCTTCAGCCAGAAATCATGTGCCTCGTCATTAAGGAATTTACGCTTAGGCCCGCCAACCCCATGACGTTGACCTGGGTATATCATCATCTCGAAAGGTTTATTAAGGTTCTGAAAGATTGTAACAAGCCGGATGGTATTCTGCATATGTACATTATCATCCATATCACCATGACGGATAAGAAGCTTACCCCTGAGTCTTGATGCATATGTGAGCACAGAACCGTTTTTATAACCTTCGGGATTATCCTGCGGTGTATCCATAAATCTTTCCGTGTAGATATTATCATACAATCTCCAGTCAGTGACAGAGAAATCGGCTATACCGTGTGTCCAGTAATCTGCTCCTGCTGTCAGCGCCATACATGTTACATAACCTCCGTAGGACCCTCCTGTAATACCCATCCTGGAGGCATCGACCCATGGTTGCCGGCGCAACCACTTAACGGCATCAGAATAGTCAGACATCTCCCATTTGCCCAGGGAGCGGTACATGTAATCAAGACCTTTCTTTCCGAAAACACCGGATCCGCGATGCTCTACCCTGATTGTAACAATTCCGTTTGCTGCATACCAGTCGGGTTCATTGCCAGACCACCTGTTTCTGATTCTGTTATCATCCGGCCCCCCGTAGATTGTAAAGACTACAGGATATTTCTTTGCAGGTTCGAAGCTGACCGGGTATGTTATCATGGCGGGCATGTCAAAGAGCCCGTCTGCCGTCCTTATCCTTACTATCTCCTGCTTCTGATGTAAGGCTGCGTCAAACTCAGGTATCTCCTGCCTTCTGATGGCTCTGACAACCTTACCCTTCCTGTTGATCAGGTCAATACCCCCGGGATCGCTTATATTGCTCCAGGTATCCACAACCCAGGAACCTCCCGGGGAGACAGTGGCAGAGTGAAAGCCCTCTCCTGAAGTTAGCTGTTGCAGGTTGGTGCCGTCCAGTTTTGCCCTGAAGAGATGGCTCTCAAGACAATCGGGTCCCGTACCATTGAAGTAGACCTCCCCTCTTAACTCATCGACCTTTACAATTTCACTCACCTTCCAGCCGAAGTTGGTTATCTGCGACTTAAGAGTGCCGTCCCACCTGTAATAATAAAGATTATACCAGTCGCTTCTGCTGCTACGTATTATGAAGCCGCTATCATCTTTCATTATATAGACATCCTCAAAAAAATCCACCCACGTCGGCCTGGTTTCATGATAAACCTCAGTGTAATCACCTGTTGAGGCATCAGCCAGTATGAACCGGATATCATTCTGATCACGGTTCACGACCTGTACCAATAACCTGCTTCCGTCACTGGTCCATGAAGGCCAGGCAATGTACTGATCCACGTCGGCATCTGTCTTAACCCAAATGGTTCTGGCTGTTGAAACCCCGACGATCCCCATTTTCACCTTTGGATTGGGGTCACCGGCTTTCGGATAGTGGGTTATTTCAAGCCGGCCGTGAGAACCATCTGTCTCATCGAGGCCGTTAAGATAGTAAAGCGGGACCGGGTTATCATCAGTGTGTAAATATGCAATATGTTCACCGTCGGGAGACCACCAGAAGGCAGCATATTTTGAGCTTCTTCCCAATATCTCCTCATAATAGACCCATGATGCCCAGCCGTTATAGATTTTTTCATTCGCGTCAAAAGTAAGCCTGGTCTCAATGCCTAGCTCAATATCACATGCAAAGAGATCCTTATTCTTTGTGTAGGCTATCTTCTCCCCTCCGGGAGCAAACCTGACATTCATTTCCCTGGCAGGATCATCTGTGAGCCTCTTTCCGCTGCAGTCGGCTACAGAATAATACCAGAGGTCATTGTCCCTGGTGATGACCACAGCCTGCATATCGTCAGAGAAGGTCATTTCAGCACCTTTCCCGGCACCATAAGGAAGAAGGTCAAGCAGTTTCTGAATATCGCTCCTGTAATCCGCGACCACCACTGACTTTCCTGTTTTGCAGTTATAATCTGTGGTCACCGCCCGGCCCCCAGGATCAATAGTATTTAACAGCAGCCTGTTGTCATCAATCCATTTTACAGGTCCTGGTCTGACCGGAGTACCGTGAAACTGACCCGACAGGGTCAAAACGAAAGTAAAAAGCATTACAACCTGTAAAATAGCTGGCTTTAGATTCATGGCAACCGGATACGTATTTGATTTATTCAGTAAGGCCACAAATATAATAAACATATTATCCGCTCCATCATGAACATGTCATTCAGCACGGAATACAAATAATGCCAGATATGTTTATCTTTGGGATGTTATAAGCGGAAAATGGGGAATAGGGACAGTAGTCCATCCGTGGATTGGATGAAACTTGACAATGCGGCGAAGATTTATCCCGCTATCACTGGCTCAGAGCTGACAGGGGTTTTTCGTATTACTGTAATCCTGACCTCTCCTGTTGTTCTTCCTGCACTTATGAAGGCTTCCGGGGAAACCTCAGCGATATTTCCGTTATTCAGTGTGGAATTATGCAGGGGATTTTTCTGGTACTATCTTGAATATAACGGGAAAGCACCGAGGGTCCTGACAGACAGCGGGACAAGGTGTCAGCCTTTCCCCCGCAACTTGAAAGGAGAGCTTACCTACAGGATCCTCGTTCGCAACAACACCATCTCTGTTGAGTTCTTTCACATCCTGACTGATGGTGGTGGCGCCCTTTTCTTCCTTAAGACCCTTCTGAACCGTTACTTTCTCCATGCATACAATATAACGGAGATGCCCTTCCCTGAGGTTAAGGAAGGGCCACAACCTGGCAGCGGTGACGATCTCTTTGCAAGACATTATGGTAAAAATATGCCCCGGCCGGCGGTGATGCCACGGGCATGGCACCTGCCCTACAAACTGAGACAAATACCTCGTTTTAAGGTAACGGAGTTTGAAATACCTGCTGACCAGCTTGCCGCGAAAGCAAGGGAGGCAGGCAGTACAATCACTGAATACCTTGCCGCTGTTCTGCTGTTTGCTCTCCAGGAACTACGGCATGAATATGGCAAAGGATCACCTCACATAAGGGTACAGGTTCCATTTGACCTTCGTAGAAGATATGACGCACATACACTACGCAACTTTTCACTCTTTGCCATGCCGGCAATAAATGTACGCATGGGAGATTATACTTTTGAGGAGATACTCAGGGAGGTCAGGATTACAATGCAGATGATGACCGATGAGAAGAGAATCAGGCAGGTCATCAGCAGAAATGTCTCCAAGGAAAAGAATGCACTTATACGGATTATTCCTCTGTTTATAAAGAGCCCTGTGCTGCGGTTTGCATATAATAAATTCGGCCCCAGCCAGTTCACCAGCACCATTACCAATATGGGGAAAGTATCACCTGCAGGCCCAGCCGCAAGACTTATGGAAGCTATGTCAGTTACTCCGCCACCGCCTCACAGCGAGATAATGATAACAGCCGGACTGATCACCCTGGGGAAGAATACAATAATTACATTTGGCTCAATAACCGATAATACCGGACTGGAAAGGGGATTCATCAGAAAACTCACATCTGATGGTCTACCTGTGAAGATCCATAAAAACGAATAAATAGGCTGACAATGTCAATATGCAAGAATTGCGGCGTAGACCTGGGTGAAGGGAATGAAAAATGTCCTCTGTGTGATCCTTCGGGCACTCAGACAGAAAGAGTCACCTCGCCGGCTGACCTGTTCAGGGTCTCGAAGATAGAGAATGCACGTAATCTTTATGAGATCACCATGCTGCTTCTGGTGTCAGGAGTGATAATAACAATAGCTATTGATGCCGTTTTCGGTAAAGGGATGAGCTGGTCACTCATGACAACCACATGTCTCGGATATCTTATAGTAATGATCTCAGGCATATACCACCTGAGGCAGAGGACATACCTCATGATTGCCGTTATCACCATTGCCACCCTGGTCCTGCTCTGGTTTGTGGATATCCTCACGGGTAACAGCGGTTGGTTCAGGGCACTGGCCGCTCCTATGACGGCCTCTGCCGGACTCCTTACTGCCGGAGTGATGTACTTCAACTCCCTCTCACAATACAGAGGGCTCAACCTGCTGGCTACCATCCTGGTAGCAGTATCAATATTCGTCGTGATAATCGAATACCTGACTGACAGGTTCCGGACATCCGAATTCAAGCCACAGTGGTCAGTGGTTACCGGAGCCTCCCTGATAATTATTGCCATGATATTCATCTTTATTCACTACAGGCTCAAACGCGGCAGAAGCCTGGGCCGCCTGTTCCATGTATGACAACATCTTACTCAGCACCTGCCCTTCATCATACAGCCTCAGATCAATACTCCAGGATATAAAAGAATTTTTACACCCCAAACCTAACCCATGAACAGACTTGTTACAACCCTT
>QKGI01000102.1 GCA_003250475.1 Bacteroidota bacterium
TACCTCTCGACATGAAAGAGGCAAGGATGATGCCCGGAACGGATTCCTTATCAAGTACAAACCATAGTAATTCGCTATTGAGACAGACAGAAAGCGCCCTGAAGTAACTGATGTCCGGGAACGGAAGACCGTTACGGCCGTATGTTGACCTTAACAGCCCGTAAAACGGTTCAATGAGATGATCACCCTTTATGACCGAGAAGGTAAAGCCCTGGTTCCTGGCCTTATTGATCCCGGTCTTGCGGTTTGATTTTATACCCTTCCATAATCCGGCTGGGGAAATCGTCAGGTCAACCTTAATATTCAGGTGATCCTCAAACACAAAGCCGAAGTCTTTGTACAGGGAGATCATTGCATCGTCAGGTACGCTGAAATTTCTCACCTGGGTATATATAGCCCTTCCACGGATTGCCTTCATATACCTCCCGAGCAGTGCGGCGAGCGTTTCCATATCATCAGCAACCGGTCCTCCAAAAAAAACTGACCGTGATGACAGGTGCCTTTTTATCATACCCGGTTCTTTCTGTATTACAGCCAGGAGAACTCCTGAGAGATGACCGCTGCTGTTTATTGCCAGAAGAAGGAGCGGCTCGTAGTTTTTTGTGGCCAGATATGCCTCATACATCCCTGGCGACTGGAACGGGGTGCCTTCGGAATGGTTAAGGACATAATTTTCCCACTCGGACCTTTGAACCTCTGAAGGATCGTCGGTGATTCTCATTTCCATAACATTCTGACTCTTACTCCCCGGGTAAAACCAGGCCGGAATAGATATCAATGATCCTTCCGGCAACTACGTCTGCGTCAAGACCCAGCTCTTCTATCCTTTGCCTGCCGCCTGTAAACAAATGCTGCCTGCGAAAGTAAACGGCTTCTTCAATAGCGGCTGCCAGATCTGCAGCCTCGAACCCGGTAAGGTAATGACCGGGCAGGCCTCCTGACAGCCATTTTATATCACCTACAGTGGTTGATACTACCGGACAACCGCAGGCCATAGCCTCCTTGACTATGTTGGGCGACCCCTCATGAAAGGATGTTAACAGCAGCAGGTCGGCAGCATTAAGATAAAGGTTCATCGCCTTATGATCGGCATTATTTATATCCAGGAGCCTGACCCGTATGTTCCTGACCATACCTGTTGCAGCAGCAGCCAGGTCGTAATTTTTCTCCCTGTTAAGCCTGCTGCCCGGGAACAGTGCAATATACTCCTCCTGATCCAGGTTCAGCTCACGCCGTGCGAAGGATTTTTCTGCCGGCCTGAACATTTTCATGTTCACTCCATTAGGGATAATGGCATGTTTTGTGTTTCCCAGGAGTTTCTCCTGCATCCCGGCCGACTTGACTATAGTAAATGAATAGAAATACCGGGCCATAAAAATATGCAGGTTCATCATCATCCTGCTCCACATCTTTATCCCTCCCCTGCGGGAGCGTGAGCCCAGTATATCACTACCCATAAAAGAGACAACCAGGGGTATACGGCCTGACACCATCCTGCCGGCAATACCTGAAATGCCGTAATGGGCATGTATAATATCCGTAACTCCTTCCCGCAGCTTCTTTTTTATTGCGGCCAGGACCCGCAGGTATCCATACAGCCCCCTCCCTGCAACAGGGAAAAAGTCAATATCCACGCCATGTGATGCAAGCGACTCCCCCTGTGTCACAACGACCCTGTTGCCTCCCCCGGCGCTTTTACCCTTA
>QKGI01000036.1 GCA_003250475.1 Bacteroidota bacterium
GAATTTCTTACCCCGAGCGCCATGAGAGCCTTCCTTACTACAGCGGAGACCTCCATCCTTGTGGCAATATCAAGCCCGGCAGGCTGTAAATGCCCCAGCTCAACCGTCTCAGGGTATGAAGTAATGAACTTTTCAGTGAATTGCACAATGGTTGTATCCCCGTTGACGGTAAGCGATTCAACGCTGTACTCATTACCGCGGAGAAACTTTTCAACTATGATATCCCCTGTTGAGGAGAAGGACATGCTCTCTTCTTTGTGTCTTTCAATATCGTCGTAATTCCCGCACCAATAAACTCCCCTGCTGGAGAATGAGTCACGTGGTTTGATGATCACTGGAAATTTCAGCCTCTCCGGCAGTATGGTATCATCTCCGGGTTTGAGAAGGATTCCTTCTGCGCAGGGAACACGGTGCGTCATCAGGGTCTCTTTCATCAGCCACTTGTCGAGACACCTCTCTGTCACCTCGGGAGAGTTGAAGACAAAACCAAGGTCCCGGGCCAGCCTGGCCATCATCCTGAGAGGCTTCTCCATCTGGCCGGTTACGATGCCACTGACACCATACCTTATGGCAGCCTCCCTGGTAGCCTCATAATCATTGCCGTCAATCCGGCAGAAATGATCAGCCTCCTTCCGCCCGGGAGGATCCTCCTGAGGATCAATGACCACAGTGACCAGGCCCAGAGCCCTGGCTTCACGGATCAGCTCCAGCTGATTCAGCCCGGCGCCGAAGATCATGACCGACTTCCACCTTGAAGACATACTGCTATTATCTGAGGATGAAATACCTGACGGTTTCGTCAGTTGAAACTAATGACACTACCCTGTGCAATTTATTAGAAAAGAATACTTACAGGGATCAGACGGTCGTGCCGGTAAGAATCAGGTGCCAAATACCTTTTTAACCGCTGCAATAACCTTTTCCTGCTCATCGTGAGTCAGTGAGGGGTACAATGGCAGCCGGAGGAGACGGCTGAAAAATTCCATAGATCCCGGCATAGCATCATCTGTAGCCAGATGACTGTAATACCTGTTAAGGTGAAGAGGGGAGTAATGCACGTTAGCCATTATCCCTTCGGCCCTCAGGGCATCCATAACCCAGTACCTGTTACCGGGAGGGACCAGGATGCCGAAAATGTGCCAGTTGGGTTGTGCCCATTCCGGTATACGAAGGAGATCCAACCCGCTGATCTCTTTTAAGCCATCAATGTATCTTGCGGCAATATCTTTCCTGATACCGTTCATCAGGTCAATCTTCTTAAGCTGTGACACCCCTAGTGCCCCCAGTATATTCGATTGAACATAAGAATTACCTGTATCGATGTATTCGTAAAAGCCACGTGTCCTGTTGTCTGTAAGGAATGAATGCTTATCTGTTCCCTTTTCACGCAGTACCCTTATCCGGGAGGCAAGGGCATCATCATCCGTGACAACAGCACCGCCCTCTCCCGTTGTCATATTCTTTGTGCCGTGAAAGCTGAAAGTAGAGATGTCTGCAAGAATACCCGTCTTCCTGCCTTTATACAGTGAACCTATTGACTGTGCCGTATCATGGACCACATACAGGCCATATCGCCTTGCTATATCGTTTATGGCATCCATGTCAGCCGGGATGCCTGCATAATCCACAGGTGCAATGGCAACGGTCCTGGATGTAATCAACCTCTCAATTTTAGAGGTATCTATGCTGCCATTATCAGCATAGACATCCGCCAGCACAATCTTCAGATTGTTGTAGAGAGCCCCCAGGGCAGTCGAGGTATATGTGAAATCCGGTACGATAACTTCTGACCCTGCGGGGAAATTCCTGGCCCTGAAAGCCAGCTCCAGGGCTGCCGTGGCAGAGTTGACAAAAAGAACATGCCTGGCACCAAGATACTCTGCCAGCATCCTTTCGAACTCCCTGCAATCAGGACCATCACCTGACACAAAGGTTGATCTCACAGCCCTGTCAACAGCTATAAAATCATCCTCTTCAAGAAAAGGCTTATGGATCAAGACAGGTTCCCTCGTTACCGGAATACCTCCGTTTATTGCCAGGGCACTATTCGAAGTGTTTATCATAAAAAAAGAGTTTTGAACTAGATTGTTTTGTAATGAGAGTAGTACTCGTAGAATCCGTATATCCTTATAAGTTCGTCGATCCCGTCCTCAACTGTCTTCACCGGTTTAAATCCAAGTCTTTCTATCTTGTCAAAGTTGACTATGAAATGCCTCAGGTCTTTGTCTTTCAGCTCAGAATTGATCACTGAAAAGTCAGTCTTCTGCCTGATCTTTGATGCGATCTCATCCTTTGAAAAATTGAGGCTGTTGCCCCCGGCATTATATATACCACCCCTCATACTGTCAAAATGACCCATTGCAAAAAGATAACAGTCAGCGGCATCCTCAACATGGATGAATGTCCTCTTTGCAAAGCTGTCAAAAAGGACAATTACCTTTTCTTTCACCGCCTTATATACGAAATCGTTGATCATCAGATCCATTCTCATCCTTGTACTGAATCCGAAGACCGTGGCGAAACGAAGTGAGACGACATTCGGTTTCTCATGTAATATGCCCTCGGCAGCATATTTTGTCAGGGCATAGGTGCTTACAGGATCAACCGGAGTCTCCTCATCACACGGAGCACCGGACTTACCGTATAATGAAGTTGTTGAGGCGTTGATAAGCATCTGCCCCGGGGCAAGGTCCTCTGCTATCCTTCGGGTTGCCTCCACATTTATCAGCTGTGCTGAATGAGGATTTGATGCACAGGCAGGAAAGCCGCTTATCCCTGCAAGATGAAAAATAACATCATACTTTCCTATCTCCGGTATCCCGTTTCTGATATCATGCTTGATTATCTTCAGGTTATTGTTGGTCGCAAGATGCATAACAGGCTCATAACCGTACATAAAGTTGTCAAGCAGGGTCACATCATAACCCCGGTCAAGCAGCTTTCTTGTCAGTACAGTTCCTTTATATCCGGCACCGCCGGTAACAAGTATTTTCATAATGACAATATTGATTTATAATAAACGATAACATATCACATGAGAATCCACCCGATAAACATTAGGTTTATCTAATCCTCCGGTTCGTCAGTTACACTAAAGAAGCGCCTAACGTACTGTATATATGATTAATAGACCGACAGCGATCTATCGAAGTGTGCCAGGTAGCACAAAGATAAAAAAGAACGCTTCACTTGTTCAGTTAATTGACTTACAGGTTATCAACATACCATTCGACAGCCCGTTTCAGCCCTTCCTGAAAAAGCACCTGCGGCTGGTAACCCAGCAGCCTGACAGCCTTGCCGACACTGGCCATGCTGTGAGGTATATCGCCGGGACGGTTGGGACCGTGTGTGGGCTCAACATTAGCTATCGAGATGTCGTATGCCGCCAGGTAGCTCCGCAGCATGATGGTCATCTCGTTAAGATTGACAGAGTCGCCGCAGGCCACATTGTATGCCTGGTTCAACGCAGCAGGAATCTCCGTTGTTGCCGCCAGGTTGTTGGCAAGGACTACATTGTCAATGTATGTGAAATCGCGCGAGTTACTCCCGTCACCGTTGATTACCGGCGGTTCGTGTTTCATGAACAGCTGGGTGAACTTCGGGATGACAGCCGCGTATGGCCCTTCAGGATCCTGCCGGCGTCCGAAGACATTGAAATAACGAAGCCCCATCGTCTCCATGCCGTACAGACTGCCGAAGATACGGGCATACTCTTCATTGACAAGCTTGGTGATGGCATAAGGTGAAAGAACCTTTCCCGTACGATCCTCAACCTTGGGAAGCTCGGCAGAATCACCGTAGACAGATGAGCTTGAGGCATATACAAAACGCTTTATGCCTGCATCACGCGCAGCGATAATCATGTTCAGGAAACCATTGATGTTGACCGCGTTGGTGGTTGCCGGATCAGCAATGCTCCTGGGTACGCTCCCAAGAGCGGCCTGATGAAGTACCACATCAATACCTTTCACAGCCTTTTTGCAGACCTCAACCTCGCGGATATCACCTTCAATGAGCCTGAAGCGCGGATTATCACGCAGCTCTTTGATATTCTCTTTCCTGCCTGTTGAAAAGTTATCAAGGCATACCACCTCGTTATCATGCTCCAGCAGGTCGTGACACAACGATGATCCGATGAATCCGGCTCCGCCGGTTACGAGTACACACTTTCCGGTTAATAGGCTCATAGCAATTAAATTTCACAAATTTAATAAATTGTAACGGGGATAGACCGCAGGGAATTGCCATAAACCCAAAAAAAGGCTGTTGAGAGCACAATGGGAAAAATCATTCCTGCCTCCCCGGGACTCATTATGAAAACTCAATTATATTTGACACCTGCTCTTTAATGGCAGCGCAGAGATCAATGACAGATAATATTAACCGATACAAATAACATGAACCCCGGGAAAAAGCTGAAAAGGTTATTTAAGAATGCACTAAACCTGACACCATTCCCGGTCTGGTATGCATCCGACCTGAACCTCTCCTCATTGAAGAGAAAAATCAACTTTTATCTCTTCTTTTCACCATCACAGCGGAAGACTTTTTCACGGGAAAAATCCTTCCTTGATTCCGGTGCCCGGCTGTCAGACCATTTATCATTTCTCTTTCCATACCCTTTTGTGTTTGATTATTCAAATAACCGTCCGGAAGTACACAGGGACGTTACAAACGGACTCCTCTATGTAATACATAACGGCAAAAGACTATACTATAACAGGAAGTTCCGGACTGAAACAGAGGTATGGGATGCCTACAACGGCATTGCCCTCGAACAGGACAAAAAATCACCACACTGCTATACCGATGATATCTTCAATGTAAGAGAAAATGATGTTGTTGTTGATATTGGCGCCGCTGAAGGCAATTTCTCCCTCGATGTTATTGACAGGGCAGGAAAGATTTACATTGTTGAACCTGACATCGACTGGATTGAAGCATTGAATGCCACATTCATGCCATTTAAGGATAAAGTGCATATAATCAATAAATATGCATCAGATGTTGACAGCGGCAATTTCATCTCCCTCCCGGGAATGCTTGGAGCTGACAGGGTCCACTTCATCAAAATGGATGTGGGAGGCGCTGAGAGCAGGATCATACGCAGCTCAGCAAAACTGTTTGAGGAAAACCCGGCTGTCAGGCTGGCAGTTTGCACTTATCACCGGAAAAAAGACGCTGAGGAAACGGAAAAAATACTCTCGGACCTTGGCTTTAAATATTCATATACAGACGGATATATGTTGTATATATTCAATAATCTGACCCCGCCCTATTTCCGTAAAACCCTCATCAGGGCACATAAAGGAGTCTGATTTCCAAAGACAGGAATTATTTAACCATCCTTCGCTTTAACCACCTTCTTACCTGAAAATGAACGACAGGACCACTGCCTCGTCTCTTTCCGCGTCCCCGCCGGCGGCTGGTATCCACTCCGGTCCTTCACGCAGCAGCCTGAAGGCTTCGAGGGTGAAAGGCTCACCCGGCGTCTGTATTGCCCTGAGGTCAACCAGGGTACTGTCAGCCTGCACCCTGAAGGAGACCTGCACCACCTGCTTAACCCTCGGCCTGACCGTCTCGGGGTATATGATATTACGTGCGATCCACTCCCTGTACTCATCCATGCCTCCCACAGGCAACGGTGGCCGGTAGTCTGCCGTTGCGGCCTGCTTTCCTGCTACCGGCATCGCCTCGGCAGCCTTCGCTCTCTTGTCACTCATCGCCGCCTTCTCCATACGCGGCATCGACACCGTAACAACCTCGTTTACAGCCTCCTCTTCAGCAACCTCCGCTACCACAACCTCGTCGGCGACCATCTCCAGGACCCTGTCATCCGTATCTGCTTTCGCCTCAGCAGCAACATTGAAAGTCTCTGAGTCTGCAATCTCTGCTACCTCTGCCGGAATGATCTTTGCCCGGCTCATGCCGGCCTCCCTCCCCTTGCTCCTTTCGCTGCCGGGATAGATGCTCTCCTGCTTTTCTATAGGGCTCGCCATGGCTATCAGGGCAGTGTCGGTTATTGCCTCCCCGGCAAGAGCCATCTCCTCCATAGCCCGGGGTTGCTCCCTGAAGAGCGAGACATATATCGCCGAAGCCACAAGCAGGATGACTGTTGCCGCGGCAGCCGGCAACCATATGTTGCGGGGTCTGCCGAGACGCCTCTCCATCCTTGCCTTCAGCTCAGCCATATCCTCCGAGGCCTCTTCCCTGCTCAGCCTGCCGAGCCCTTCGGAAGCCTCCTCCTCGAATTCATCCCTGGGAATGAACAACCTCTTATCTCTGTTTTTCTCTTTCATCCTGTATTGTCACTATTAAACCTGACCTTCCGACCGCAGATTGAAGAGCGAAGCTCTGAAACCCCGCACACGAAGTGTCGGGGCCTTCCGACCTTCAGACCTCAGACCTTCCGACCTTCAGACCTTCTATACATAACTTCAGATTCCTCTTCCCGTTCTGTATATACGACTTGACCTTGTTCTCGTCAATCCCCAGTCTCTCACTTATCTGCCTGTAGCCATATCCCTCGTAATAGAAAAGCCTGGCTCCTCCCTCAGCTTACCGATGCACTCCTCCAGCCTTCTCATGTCTGTCTCACCATCGTTTTCCTGAGGATGCAACATTGCCTCCTTTTCCATAAAAAAAGTCGGATCGCTGACCATCGTCCTTACATGTGCCTCTTCGCTCTTCCTGCTCCGCAGCACCATCAGGCAGTGGTTCTTTGTCACCACATAGAGCCATGTCCTGAAATTCATGACCTCCTGTCCCGGCAGTGTCGTCACCAGCTTCTCGAAGATGTTCATCACCTCATCCTTTGCCGCCTCCCTGTCGTCAAGATACTTCAGGCAGACCCCGTAGACAAGCTGCATATACCTTTCGTACAGCATTCCCAGGATCCTGATGTCGCCATCCTTCCCGTAACGTGCCAGGAGCTCCTCGTCACTCTCCGTTGTCTCTCTTCTCTTCAGAAATAGCGGCGGCATTCAAATCCTGTTCAGCAGTTTATAATCAATCATAAAGATACTATTTCCTGATTTTTGGAGCCCTTTTATGGAATTCCCCTTTGTGATGCATCCTTATCACAGAAATGCAAATCACAAAACCATGAAACATCCGCATCCCCGGAATAATAATAAGGCCTTCGGGCACGGTGAGTCAGGACCCAAAAGGCAACATTACCCGGTACAGGGGCATGCTCCTGCGATGCGCGACAGGATGCAATACATTATTAATTAAAAATCCATTATTATGAAAACAATCGTATCAGTAATCGCATTCATGCTTCTCACATCGATGGGGCCTGTCACGCAGGTAACCATCACGGGAAGGGTCACCAACACAGCAGACGAACCGCTCAGCGGTGTCACAGTACTTATCCGGGGAACAAACGTCAGCGTCATGACTGATGCCGGTGGTTATTACACTATCAACCCGGTGCCCGGCGCCACGACACTGGTCTTCTCGCTTCCGGGAATGAATACTCTTGAAGAGCCCATCGCCGGACGTACCGTTATCAATGTAAGGATGGAGCCCACGGCCAGGACAGCCAGGGATAAGAAAGAGCCCAAACCGGTAAAACATGAGCTGTTTCTTGTCGCCGAGGAGGTAGCCGATTGCGAGGTTATTTCCGCCCCGGGCCGGGAGAAGAGTGCACAGGCCTCCGGCGCTTATGCCAGGTCTTCCTATTATCATGTGCCTCCCCCGCAGCCTGTCAACACCGAGTCATATGCCAACATCGACGAGAACGGGTACAAAGATCCTCTCAGGAACCCCTATTCGACCTTCTCCATAGATGTCGACAATGCCTCATATTCAAACGTGCGGCGCTTCATCAACCTGGGACAGGAGGTGCCTGCCGACGCCGTGCGCATCGAGGAGATGATCAACTACTTCAAATATGACTACCCGAAAGCCACCGGGGAACATCCGTTCTCTGTCTATACCGAGGCCGGCATCTGCCCGTGGAACAAAAACCACTACCTTCTTCATATAGGCCTCAGGGGAAAGGATATTGACAAAGACGAGCTTCCTCCCTCTAACCTTGTCTTTCTCATAGACGTGTCAGGATCGATGAATTATCCTAACAAGCTGCCCCTGCTGAAATCGGCATTCGGACTCCTTGCCAGGGAGCTGAGGGCACAGGACCGTGTGGCGATCGTTGTCTATGCCGGAGCGGCAGGTGTGGTTCTCGAGTCCACCCCGGGAAACAACAGGGAGGTAATCATGCAGGCTCTTGACAACCTCCGGGCAGGAGGGTCCACTGCAGGGGGAGCAGGACTCATGCTGGCATACAGGATTGCCGAGAAGAACCTCATCAAAGGAGGAAACAACCGTATCATCCTTGCCACTGACGGCGACTTTAACGTGGGTGTCTCGGATAACACCTCGATGGAGAAACTGGTGGAGGAGAAGCGCGGACTGGGAGTGTATATGACTGTCCTGGGCTTCGGGATGGGTAACATCAAGGACGATAAGATGGAGATAATTGCCGACAAGGGAAACGGCAACTATGCCTATATCGATAACCTGCAGGAGGCCAGGCGCGTGCTGGTACAGGAGTTCGGAGGCACATTGTTCACCATAGCAAAAGATGTAAAATTCCAGATAGAGTTCAACCCGGCTTACGTCAGGTCATACCGCCTGGTAGGCTATGAGAACAGGATGCTGGCTGATGAGGACTTCAATGATGACACCAAAGATGCCGGTGAGATGGGAGCAGGGCATACCGTTACCGCTCTTTATGAGATCGTGCCGGCAGGATCGGATGAGGCCGGGCTGCCGCTTATCGATCCGCTGCGCTACCAGTCAGGCAAGGAGAACAGGGAGGTGCGTGCCCCGCTCAAGGATGCTCCGCGCGAGCTGTGTAACATTAAGCTTCGTTACAAGGATCCCGATGCCCTGACAAGCAAGGTATTCAGCAGGACGGTAGGCACAGATATAAAAAAGGCCGGTGAAACCACCGACCGGTTCCGGTTCTCTGCCGCCGTGGCATCATTCGGTATGATACTGCGTAACAGCCAGTACAGGGGCACCGCCACGCTCAACGATGTCGTCACCCTGGCATCGGGCTCACGCGGCACCGACACCGACGGCTACCGGGCCGAGTTTATCAGGCTGGTACAGGCTGCCAGGTAAAAATAGTCTTGCAGTCTGTCGCTTCGCTCCGTCATGCAGTCATGCAGTCTAAAATAGTTACAAGACCGCAGGACTGCAAGACTGCAAGACCGCAGGACTATTCTAAATCATCCGCATACGTCTTCTTGCGGTAGAACTTGGAGATATCAAAATAGATGTCTTTCTCCTCACCGTCTTTTGTCCTGATGGTTACCACATCATACGGGTTCCCGTTGTTGTCGGTGACCATCTGGCTCAGGATGTTGGCTCCCGCGTATGTGCGGTCGATATAGAGGTACTCGGCTCTCACCGATCCCACTATCACGGCGTTCTGG
>QKGI01000077.1 GCA_003250475.1 Bacteroidota bacterium
TGTATTTAATTGCTATTTATATTGGGTTGTATCTTAAGTCATTTCCTGCCATCGACAAAGTCACCTGTCTGCCTGTCCATAAAAGTATATGACGCCGGATCAAAATAGTAACTGTCTTTGGAAGGCACCGGTTTGGCAAATGATGACGGGATCCATTTCCTGTGCTCCTCTATTATGCTACTGTATTGAGGATCAGCAGCCAGGTTATGCCACTCATGAGGATCATTCTTACGATCATACAACTCCTCGGATCCATCCTTGTACCTTATATATCTCCAATCCTGGCTCCTCACAGATGCATTGCCGACTTTAATTTCCGTTATAGCCGGATAGGGCCAGTCATTGTCAGGATTCTTTAGCAGCGGTGTCATATCATGTCCATCCAGGACCGGGTTTGAGGGCAGTGAGCATAGGCTCAGCAGTGTCGGGTACACATTGATCACATCCACCGGTTTATCACATGTGCTATTCTCATGTGTCAATCCGGGTACTTTGATAATAAATGGTATACGGGTACACTCTTCCCAGAGAGTCTGTTTATGCCAGTGTTCTTTTGTACCGAAATGCCACCCGTGATCTGACCAGAAAACAATGATTGTATTATCTGCATAACCACTTTTGTCAAGCAAATCAAGGATTGCACCCAGCTGGGCATCGGCAAAACTGATAGATGCCAGGTAGGCCTGTAGGGCCTCTTTCAGCTGTCCCGCATCTTTTATCGTGATGTAATCTTTGTTCGCCAGGGCAAGCTTCCGGCCGATCTCAGGAACATCATCCAGGTCGTTCTCCAGTTTCTCCGGAACCACAATACTGTCGAGCGGATACAGATCAAAGTATTTCTGCGGCACATGCCATGGTATATGTGGTCTGAATGTGCCCAGGGCGAGGAAGAAAGGTTTGTCGTGCTTCTGCGACAGGAACTTCCGGGCATAGTTTACTATCTGAACATCCCCGTAATCTTTCTCCTCTTTCCCCGGAATAGGGCCCCAGTCCATTTCCGGGCCAAGTGCCTTTATTCCGTGCAGAGGCTTCCAGTCAGGATAACCAATCCTTGGTTCCCGGTAACCATAGTTCAGCCAGTACTTTTCGACCGGCCATCCTGATGTAACCCACGGGTCATCAAATACCTGTGCCTGAAACTCATCCCAGCTGCAGGGCGGATTATTACCCGGGGTGTGATGAAACACCTTGCCTGCTCCTGCCGTGTAGTAACCGTTATTCCTGAAATACTGTGGCATGGGAATAATTTCAGGATGAGCCGCTTTCCACCACTGACTGTTATCATACAGGCCGGTAGTTGATGGTCTCATCCCGGTAAGCATGGCATTTCTTGAGGGGCAGGAGACTGTAGCGGCTGTATGGGCGTTTGTAAAAGCCACACCCTCTGCTGCCAGCCTGTCCATATTAGGCGTACTTACCCGTCCCTCGTAACCATGCAGGTAACCTACATAATCACGCATGTCATCGACAGTAATGAAGAGGACATTCATTTTGCTTCCTGCAGGGGTTTTGTCGGCCCCGTTGGTGCATCCACATGCCCAGATGAGTGTAGTTAAGGAAGCTATTCCCGGTATGGTCTTGTTCATTAATCTTAAATTAAATTCTGGTTATCAGGTTTTAAATTGAAAGGCTGTATGAAAAGAATATGTCCTAAGTACGCAAATTAATAACTAACCCTACAATCCAATCAACTGGAATCCTTATCAATCCTGCTACCTTCGGTTTTCTTTTCTATACAGCCTTTCTGTTATTATTAATAGCCTGGTGTTTGTACTATATTCGGATTGTTTGTAATTGTACTTGGGTTCACCGGCATCAGCAGTATATTACCCTCATAGTCATTTTCACGGCCTACCAGTGTGGGTACGAGCTCAAATGCCTTTCCGAACCTGACAATATCAAACCATGATTTACCTTCGGCACCGAATTCTATAAGCCGCTCATGCAGTATAAGAGAATCCACCTCCGCCTGTGTAAGTGTAGCCGGATAGTAGTCAGGAGTCCCATAAGCTCTTTCTGCTATCTTGTTTAGCTCGATAATGGCCTCCGGAGTACTTCCAAGTCCATTGAGTGCTTCAGCCTTAAAAAGAATTGCCTCCGCAAACCTGTAGATACGTGTATCGGTAATGGCAATCCTTGTCCCGCTGACAAATTCTCCCAGATACTTGTTCACCCAGCGAAACAACTTGCTATTGTAGATTGTGTCCTGGTTATTGATGCCCTTGCGTATATCACCCGGAGTCGCATCAAGATAGTCATTCACATAATGGTCCGTGAATGTGTGCCATTGAGCGCTGGAACCTATTGGTACAGGATTGTTCTGAATTGCAGCCGGGACCTGGTTGGCCTGGTAGGTAAACCTCTGTCCGTACTGGTTTTGTGAACCTTCAAGGGCGTCAAAAAAGATTGAGAATATGATCTCCTTGTTTTGTTCAACCCTGAACACCTCTTCATAATCTGCCAGCAGGTCATAATTTGAATCTGAAAGTACTGCGTCGGCTGCCGTCTGGGCTGTTGTAAGATCGGCGTTTCCGCCTCCCATCCTTTTTGCTGTCCAGAGGTAGACATCAGCCTTAAGCATATTTATTCCTGCTTTGGAGGCCATAATCCTGTTTCTCGCACCATTATCTGCCATCAGGTTGCCTGCCTGGTCAATATCTGCCTTAATCTGGGCAAACACCAGGCTGACGTCCGACCTTGATGAATAGAGGTTTTCGTCATCCAGAGACTCGATAGGTGAAGTAATGAGGGGTACATCTCCCCATATCCTGCCCAGGGCGAAATAGCAGAATGCCCTTACAAAATAAGCGTCTGCCAACAGGGTGTTCCTGTCATTCTCACTTGCGAAGTCTATGTCGGGTATATGCTTCAGGGCAAGGTTGGCTGCTGCGATTACATTATAAATATCGCGCCAGTTAGTTGACGGGGTAGATGTTGCGTTTGGTGTGTTAAGGAACAGGTCATCCCATTGTCCGGCACCAGAGGCACCAACCTGCCAGAATCCGCTTCTGAATTCAAACCATATCAGGTAAACTTCCGTGTTGAAGGTTGACCTGAACTCGGAATACATTCCGGTAATACCAGCCCTGGCTTCACTTTCAGTGCCCCACATATTCTGGGAAGTGATGAGACTCAGGGGATCCCTGTTGAACTGATCTTCACATGCCGAAAAAACAAGGGCGATCAGTAATCCGGTTATTGCTATAATTTTTTTCATCTGTCTTCAAATTATTTGGTTAAAAACCGACTTTCAGTCCAAGCATTATCTTTCTTGGTACCGGATAAGTACCGTCGTCATTATATGTGACATCAGATGTTCCTTCAGTTATCCAGCCCGGATATGACTGAAAATAATAGAGATTCTGTCCAGAAAGGGTCAGTTTCAAAGATTGAAGTTTCAGGAAAGAACAAACCGACTCCGGAGCGTCGTATGAAAGCCTGAGCTCTCTTATACAGAGATAATCTCCTTTGTAAGTTGCCCTGTCACTGTCTCTCTGGTAATTTTTCTGTTGCTTCTGATCCTGCAAATCAAATCTTGGCATTGTTGCCTTACCTGAAGCTACGTCACCTTCCTCTTGCCAGGTGTCTGTAAGAGATTCTGCGAGTGCATTGTAAACGCCATCATTCACATTACCATAGGAACGTCGTATGGTAGCGTCAGAGATTGAGTGTCCAAGAGCATAATCAAGAAACAGGTTGAACTCAAAGTTGCCATAAGTCAGGTTATTTGAGATCCCCCCTGAAGTTGTTGGCCTCATGTAACCCAGTACGACCTGATCATAATCGTCAATGATCATGTCTCCATTCTGGTCAACCCACTCCATATCTCCAGGTATTTTCCTTCCTTTTACCTTTTTGTTATCGAGGGGGCTCCATCCTGCTGCCTGGGAATCAAAATTTGCATTTTCGGCTTCCTCCCAGTTATCGATGATGAAGTCCGATACGTATCCGAGAACTGCATTCATTCTTTCACCTTCAGCAAGACCTCCAACGCCGGTATTCGTTTCAGGATTATAAATTCCTCCTATGCGGTTTTTATCCTTACCGTTGTCAGGCAGTTCCAGTACGCGGTCCATGAAATAACCAAAGTTGAAACCGGCAGTCCACCTGAATTTCTCTCTATCAACGATTTTAGCCCTGAGCTCAAATTCATATCCGTAGAATTTTACCTTTCCGATATTCTGGTCGATATTGCTATAACCGGACTCATTGGGCAGAGGCACATTAAACAGGAGGTTTGAGGTAACCTTGTCAAAGTAATCAAACAGTACAGTTATCCTGTCATTCTGAAACAGACCCAGGTCAAATCCCATATCCCACTGCGTTGTTGTTTCCCACTTAAGGGTCGGGTTAGGCATTTCTGTTGAAAGGATCCCGGCCAATCCATAATAGGTATAACCTACTGAATATATACCTCCATAGGCATACCGTCCCACGGAGTTATTACCTGTCTGACCAAGACTGGTCCTGAGTTTTAAAGTATTTACTATCTTACTGTCTTTAAGGAAGTTCTCCTCAGACATAACCCATCCGAGTGATGCTCCGGGGAAATATCCTACCCTGTATCCTTCTGCAAAACGTGAAGAGACATCCCTCCTGAGAGAAAGCCCCAGCAGGTATTTCTTGTTGAAATCATACGTTACACGACCAAATGATCCAATCAGCATGTCTTCAGATCTGCTCGTTGAAGCATCCAGTTTAAGAGGCGCTGCATTCAGCGTCATTATAAGGTCAGAACTGGCACCTTCAGCTTCTGATCTTGTATCAAGATCAGCCTGGGAGATGCCCGTAACCCCTGCCACTATGTTTATGTGATGTTTTTTGGCAATTGTCTTGTTGTAACTAAGGACGGTTTCCAGCTGTATGTCACGCGACTGGTTGTATTGAAAGATTGCCGTTCTTGAAATAGTATATACGTTTGCCTTTGTGAAACTCTCGAAAGTCCTGTTTCTCAATGAATAATCGCCGCTTACGGTTGCCTCCAGGCCGGGTAAAATTTTCCAGACCAAAGAAGCCCCGAGACCTGTTCTGAAATTATCTATATTACGTTTATAGATTTCATTGTACCAGAGAGTATTAGTAAATGTGGCATTATTACCCGATGCCAGGGAACCATCATCTAAATATACCTTGGATGTTGGGGCCAGCCAGATACACCTGTTAAAGACATCAGAGGCACTGGGGTAGTTATTTGTCTTGCTAGACGAATGATCCATCCTTGTTGAAAGGGTCAGGTTTTTACGCAGGATAAAATCAACATTCGCCCTGCCGTTAAAGCGGTTATAAAATGTTCCGTAGGAGATACCTTCAATGTCCGCATATCCAATGCTTGCAGCATATTTAATCTTATCCGTTCCTCCGTTTGCAGAAATACTGTAATTCTGTTCCAGCGCAGTATTGAGTGTAATATGCTGCCAGTCATTATCCTGGAAGATTAGAGTTTTCGTCGGATCAATAGGGTCAGGCATAGATTTATACCCCTCCGGTACTGCCTCTCCATCTCCAAGGTAACGGGTGCTATAAGGCGAACTCTCATCATTACCGGTACCCCACGGTTTCTGGCCTGTCAGATCCTTGGCAAACGAAGACCGGAGTGCTGCCGGTCTGACAAGGCTGAGGTAATCCTCTGCACTGACCATATCAAGATATTTCCATGGCGATGCAAAGCCCGAGTTCATATTGAATGTAATCTCTGCCTTGCCTGTTTCTCCTCTCTTTGTCGTAACCAGGACTACACCGTTCGAAGCTCTTGCTCCGTATATTGCAGTCGATGAGGCATCCTTGAGTACCTGTACCGATTCAATGTCATTCGGGTTGATATCACTCAGTGATCTCACCATTCCATCGACAAGTACCAGTGGATCATTGCTTTTGTTGATCGATGATCCGCCCCTGATAAGAATAGAGGCGTCGCTTCCCGGCTGTCCTCCCTGGTTACTGTAGATCCTGACACCCGAGAGCTTTCCCTGCAAGGCAGTTGATACTGATGTTACCGGCACATCTTCAATCTCCTCGGCATTTACCCTTGTGATCGAAGTGGTAATTGTTGCCCGTGACTGGGTACCGTAACCGATTACAACAAGCTCATCCAGCCCTACGGTGGATGTCCGCAGTGTCACGTTAATAGTCGTCTGGTCCGTCACTCTGACCTCAGTTGTTTCCATTCCGACAAATGAAAACATGAGAATTGAGCCTGTGGGTGCAGCAATTGAATATTGTCCAGCCAGATCTGTAGCTGTCCCCAGTGTAGCACCTTTGACCGATACTGTTACTGCCGGCAAAGGATCCCCGGATTCATCAGTGACTGTCCCGGATATCGTAAGTTCCTGACTAAAAGCTGCCAGGGAACCCACGAGAAAGAACATGATTGTAAGGGCAATCCCCCTGAACAAGTCACAGAGAAACCTTTGTTCTTTTAATACATGCGTCTCTTTCATTTGGATTATTTTTAGGTTATCAATCTTGAGATAAATTTCAATTAGTTTCTAATACTTTTTGTAGATTTAGGCGATGGTTCTAGGTTATCAATCATCATTTTTAAGAAGGGGGAGGTCACCGACATGATCTCTCCTTTTTTTTAGTTGTTGAGCCCTGCCATTTCAAAAAAGCCGATCGCGTCCAGATCATTCTTCATCTTAGCCTTATCCGCTTCTGACAGAGTGGCAAGAGGCAGCCTGCACGGTCCGCAGTCAATGCCGATCAATTCCATGATACTTTTACCGGCAACTGTTGATCCCCCGTATTTAACAAGAACATCAACCACCTTTACAGAGTAGAGCTGGAGTTCCCGTGCTTTTTCAATATCGCCGGCTGAGAAAGCTTTCCACAGACTGTGGTACAGCGGAGCTATGAAGTTGTATGTGCTTCCGACAGCCGCCTGAACTCCGAAGGAAAGCCCGCATACCAGCATTTCGTCGTAACCGCTGAGGATGTTATACTTACCTCCTTCAAAGGTGATACACTTTTGCATATCGTAGAAATCGGAATGAGTGAACTTAACACCTGCAAAACTCGGAATTGAGGAAGATGCGAACTTCAGCACCTCACTTGCTTTGATATCAACACCTGTCAATGACGGGAACTGGTAATAGTAGAAAGGTATTTCCGGCGCAGAATCTGCTATATTTTTCAGAAATGTACCCAGTTCTTTCGCGTTTGCCGGCTTAAAGAAGTTAGGGGCCATACATCCCACGGCATAAGCTCCGTTTGCCTGTGCATGTTGTGTCAGGCTTATACTATCAGACAGGCAGTTGCCACCGACATGACATATAACTTTCAGCCTTCCACTGGAGGCTGAGACCCACCTTTCAAGAATAAGTTTACGTTCGCCGGTGGTCAGTGAGAGACTCTCTCCGGTTGTGCCACACACGAAAACCCCGCTTATATTGTTATTAACCAGATGATCTGCATACCTGTCAATGGTGTCAAGCATAAGACCACCGTTAGCATCGAAAGGTGTGTATGGTGCAGCCACCAATCCTTTTAGACTTTTATCAATCATATCCTGTTATTTATATTCTTGTTTGAAAACCTGTATATAGTCAGATGTGTAGTATCCTTTTTCTTTCCCTGGAACAGCAGGCTGACGAGATATCCTATAACGAAGCAGGAGACAAAGCCCGTCGCGGCATAGAGAAGCAGGTGAACAGCCTGGGTCTTGCTTACCAGAATCTGAACAACTATGCTGCCTATTAATCCGGCAACTGCACCGATACCATTAGCTCTTCTGGTAAGCAGCCCAAGCATAAATAATCCCCCCATCCCTCCAATCACCAATCCTATAATTTTTTGCATCTCATCCCAAAGTGATTTTATATCCCATGTTGCCATCAGGACGGCAAAGAATATCCCTGTTAAGCCCAGGATCAGGGTAACCACTTTGGCTACTTTGAGCTGATCATGTTTTGACAGGCCGAACCTGAAATGAATGTCCACACAATATGCTGTGGCTGATGAATTCATACTGGCACTCAATGTTGACATTGCTGCAGCAAAAATTCCCCCGATGAGAAGGCCCGAGATCCCCTTGGGTAAGGTATTTATAATAAACCACGGGAATATCGCGTCACCATCAGTTATGGTGCTGCTTAAAAGCCCGGGGTTGATTTTGTAGAATACATAAAGACATGTACCTATAATAAAGAATATCAGGGTAGCCGGGATTGTCAGCGCGGCATTCATCCATACCCCTCTGGATGCCGTACTCACATCCCTGGTCGTAAGATAACGCTGGACCATTGTCTGGTCGGCACCATACTCGGTTGTCTTTGAAAATAGCGTGGCTATGATAACGGTCCACAGGGTCGGGTTTTTAAGGTCCCATGCAAGGCTTGCCGTGTTGAATTTACCATCGGCTGCCCCCTGGGCGACTATCGCTCCCACCCCGCCATCAACATTGGAAATCATATAAGCTATCGCAATTATGGCCCCGCCCAGCAGGACAATTACCTGCATTGCGTCAGTCCATATAACCGCCTCGATGCCGCCCATGATTGTATATACCAGGCTAAGGATGCCCATCAGTCCTATACAGAGAAAAATGTTAATCCCTGTCACAACATTGATTGCAATGGATGGCAGTAGTATCACAATGCCCATCCGGCCTACCTGGTAAAGAATGTACGAAACACTGCATATAAGCCTGGTGGAGATATTGAACCTTTGTTCCAGGTAGTCATACGCTGTAGTCAGGTTCAGCCTCCTGTAAAAAGGTATAAAGAGAAAGACAATGAGCGGGGCCACCATAATAATACCCGCATTCATGAATATATAGCTCCAGTCAGTAGCATAGGCTTTTGCCGGCATAGCCATGAATGTGATTGAACTCAGAGCCGTCCCGAAAATACTCAGGCCGGCAGTCCACCAGGGCACCCTGCCGCCACCACGGAAATAGTCATTTGAAGTCTTCTGTCTTTTTGAAAAATACCATCCCATAAATACCAGTACTCCGAAGTATAGAACGAGTACGATATTGTTCACCAGGCCGAAAGACTGGACTGTTCTCACCTGCCTGATCGTTATCAGGTCGGGGGTCCTGACACCCGGTCTTACCTCGCCGCTGGCAATGATATACCGGTTTCCTGTCTGCACTATATTTGTGGTCACAGGAATCCGGAACGGTGCTTCTCCTTTGCTTATAAGAGTGTTGGTTACGGTATGATAAAGCAGTATCTCCCTGCTGAAGCCGGGGTGATTGTCAAGCATAAACCTGATTCTCGTATTAAGAGCATTTATGCTGTCTGTATAAAGGCCCGTTTGATTTTCATTCTTCAGCCGGCCTGCAATTCTCTCAAGTTCTGCCTGTTCCAGTGCCAGGACGCCGTCTGTACCGCCAACAATCATGATGTGGTTCGTACCCACGGGGAAGGCAGTCCCGGCCATGACAGGGAACTGAGGACCGCCGGGCCGGTCTAATTTCTTCCATACATCAAGCCTGGGGTTATAGACATAGCCGTCATCGAGCACTTCCCAGGGTTCGCCGGGACGGATGTTTCTGCCGCTGAAGAGGTAGAAGCACCTGTCAAACCCGTCACTCTGTCCTGATGAGACCGCATAAGCCCTGGGAGGGCCTGGCCAGGAAGACAAAGCGATCCATCCCTTCTCCCTGTTACCCACATCAAGTACAAAGAACAGACTTGTGGAAGTCGGACGGACAGCATCCTCAACGCCCCCTGCTATATAGATCTTATTGTCAATCAAAGCGCCTGTCATGTTTGAAAGGGGGACAGGCAGGGATGGCCAGTCTTCAAAAGCAAGCTCATTGTTATTATACTTAATCAGGAAAACATCAGCATATGTCCTGTCTGCATCAGTGCCCCCTATACAGAGGATACCATCCGGGATTGTTACCGAGACTCCATACGCTAGGGCACGCGGCAATGCACCCGGAAAAACTTTCCACTCCTCGCCGGCCTTGCTGGTCGAACAGACATATATGTCATCATGGAAGGTTTTGACTCCTCCCTCCCATGGTGGTTTTACCGGGAAATTGGCTCCGCCTGCTATGATCAGATACTGATCGGTGATGCCTGCAAAGGCACCTGCCACACCTGGCTGGGACTCACCTTCTCTGAGTGCAGGAAGCTCGCCAAATTTCTCAAAAACATAATTCTCCCTCTCCTGAATGCCGGCCCTGGCATCAAGCAGAGCCGAAAAAGCTACCAGAGACAGTATAATAAACCTGAATATCATTTGATTCCCTTTTAAAAAATAAGCTAGTCTTCCTCTGAGTGATTTTCGTGTTTAAGGAAGGTGTAATATGCACCAAAGTGGTCTATCATACCTTTCCGGAATCCTTCCTTGTCGCCCTTTCTCAGGAAATCCAGAAGGTCTTTGTGTGAAACAAGTTTCCCTGTTCTGGCCAGTTCTTTATTTATAGGAAGAAAATAATCCTTGAATCTTTCTTTAAGAAATACAGAAACAGGTCTTATGATTGCCTGAAACTCCATGATAGTACTGTTACCTGTTATTTCATACAGCTTGGTATGAAATTCATACTCCGTGACAGGAGTGTATTCACTATATTTTTTTACGATACCCCGTTTGACAATATCTTCAAGATCATCAATATGCGCTTTATTAATATTTTGAAATATCATTTCCGTCATTCCTATTTCAAGCGCCACCCTGAAGCCCAGGATATTGAAAAGGGTCTTGTCACTTAACATATTGGGCTCCACGATCCTCTTCATCCCTCTCAGAAGAGAGGGCTCTGCAAGCAGCATACCCCTCCGTGTCCTGGTCTCAATAAGTCCAAGCATTCTTAAGCGGCTCAAAGCCTCCCTGAGAACACTCCTGCCTACCCCGAGGGCTGTTGCCAGCTCTAACTCCTTGGGAATTGGGTCACCAGGTCCCAGGTTGTTTGACTTGAAATAGTTGAGAAGCTTCTCCTCAACCTGGTCAACCAGTGTTATCTGATGATTTACAATCCTAAGATCATTCATATTTATACGATTTGTCTTACAAATATAATTATTTTTTTTTACCTTGCATTGTCTGAGGGAAAAAAAATAGTACTTCAGTCAAAAAAAAAGAAACACATGGCTAAGATTCCCTGCAAATGAAAGGCAGACATCACCTTAACGTTTTCAACATTACTTTCAACTCAGACATAAACACCTCCGGGATGCTATTTAATATAGGTATGCATTCCGGCGGTTCATTTAAATTTACAGGGAGGTGTCCGGGGGACTTATACCCTTTTCGAAGTTTTCCGGGAGATACCTGCCTGCTTTTTCGCCGCCCTGACTATGATCTTTTTCCCAGTCTCAATAAAACAAGGATTTATGAAAAAACACACAAACTGCAGAAATACCAGGCGTTTCACAGAAAGAACAGCAAAGAAAACCAGGTTTTCTGTCCGGAGGAGACCGCGGTGGTCGTACCTGCTTATCTTACTCCTCTATCCGGCACTTTCCGGATGCACTGCCACACCCGATGTATCATCTGCAGTGCCAATAAAAAGCGGGGACAGGATACGCATATCAAATGAAGGGAATACGGGTCCGCTGGCTGCGGGACTGCAGTCCGGCCCTGCCGGCAGGGCTTATGTATTTGATCATGACGAGCCCGATCTTTTTGTGACGGCGAACAGGCACAGCCTTTCTCCCGGTCCCGGGTTATACCTGTATGAGTGGCTCGGGAGAAACGATGAAGGTGTACCTGTTTTTGCCCCCCCGAGAAAGGTAAAACTTACCTTGATAAACACTACGCTGAAGGAGATCTCTGATACCAGTCCTGACCTGACAGGATCTGTCTTTCAGACAGAAGACGGCGTTATTCATGGCTGGTGGCTGGAGGGTTCATCTATACACCGTACCATCCTCGACAGGGAAACCTTACAGTTTAAACCCTCTCCTGAAGGAGAGATTGCCATGACCGGTCTTCCACGGGCACCTGAGGTGCCTTCTTCACTCACAATCATGCAGGTGGGAGACTCTGAAGTGTTGATAATACTGAGCATCAATGATGGTGTAAAGCACCGTCCCGAGGGATTCTGGAGGGCTCCTGATTACATAATGTACAATGGTGCAGGTGTCTTCCTGGGAAAATGGACATATGAATACCTGTACATCTCCGACACTATTGTAATGGATATTGCAGCTCCTGTGCGGTTTCACCAGTATTCCACCACCAGGAAGGAGGTGCTGCACAGCTTTCAGAATATGACACTGGTTGAATATGAAAAGGATAACCTGCGCCTGCTCACAGGGTCCAGGTTCGGCAATTTAATTTACTATCCGGAAGCTCATGGCAGAAATGCCGGTACAAGGGTTTTTGCCTGCGATGAATCAGGAATCGTGTTAAGACATAAGGCAGTAGGGCCGTTCCCGATCTCGTATCCGAATCAACAGACAAAACTGGCTTCCGACCTGATTGTGGGGGGTGAATGTGAGTTGATTTACTATCCATTCACCAACAGGTTCAGCAAAAACGGAGCCCCCATATATGGAACTCCTGCTCCGGTTTTACAGCAAAATGCCGACTTATACCCGGGCTCATTGCCTGTTGTCAATACAATTGACTGGGATAACGACGGCCGGCTCGATATCGTTGCGGGCAATTCAGAGGGACGCGTACTGCTTTTTGTCAATAATGGCACAAATGAAAACCCGTCTTTCTCCGGTGCTCAGGAGGTGGAGGCAGGAGGAAAAGCTATTTTCATTCAGCCGGGTTATACAGGTTCAATCCAGGGTCCGGCAGAATCAAGGTGGGGATATGCCTGTCCGACAGTTACAGACTGGAACGGGGATGGCCTGTTTGACATCCTGATGCATAGTGCATTAAGCCGCCATGAAGTATACCTTAATACCGGCAAGCCCGGAAAACCTGTCTTTGACTGTCCAGTTCCGCTATATTGCGAGGGTCTTGAGCTGCATGGAACATGGCGTGTGCAGCCGGGAGTAAAGAAGCTGGATGGGAGAATGACCTATGTTACCCTGGATGATGATGATGAGTTTCACCTTTACCGGCAGATAGACGCATTCAATGTTGAAGACGGGGGCAAGCTCCGCATGGATAATGATTCGGTGATAAAAGCCAACTTCCTGTCAGCCGGTGGAACCGGCAGGCTAAAGATCGTGCTTGAAGACTGGGATCGCGACAACAGAACAGATATGCTTGTCGGGACACCGAGGCATGGCTCCGTACCTGATCCCGTAACCGGACTGCCTCAGTCGAGAGGTCTCAAAGGAGCTTCCGTTCTCTTTCTGAGGAACGTAGGCACCAACAGCAATCCTGTTTTTGCTTTTCCGGTAATGATCAGATTCAAAGGCGATGTAATATACCTGGGTCAGCACGCCTGTTCACCTGAGGTATGGGACTACGGCCAGGCTGATGGCCCTGACCTGCTGGTAGGTGAACAGGATGGACGAATACGCTTTTATGACAGGAAGGATCTCTCGTGGGACACAGAGGAGACTGTCCCAGAGTAATATTATTTCAAAACAGACATGGAGAATTTAGTTTACAAACCCGGATTACAAATGAAAAATAAGATTCCCTTATTACTGCTGGCCTCCGTTGCATGCAGCCATAAAACTTCAGATATCCCGGTAACCGGAACAGAGTTACCGAATATTATTCTTCTTATGGCAGATGACCTCGGCTATGGTGACCTGGGCTGCTACGGTAACCCGACGGTACTTACTCCCAATCTTGATATGATGGCGCAGGAGGGTATACGTTTTAACCGCTTCTATGCGGCAGCACCCGTTAGTTCTCCTACGAGAGGCAGTTGCCTGACAGGAAGGCACCCATTCCGGTACGGCATAAAATGGGCAGGAAGGGAACCTCTTCCTGCGGATGAGATCACGCTGGCAGAGGCACTGAAAAGCAGAGGCTATGTGACAGGACATTTTGGGAAATGGCACCTGGGCGGACTGAGCCGAACAGTTCTCCAGGGCGAGTTTCCGGGAGGGCCATCGCCTTATTCGCCTCCATGGGAAAACGGATTTGATGAGTGTTTCTCAACAGAGTCAATGGTTCCGAATTACAATCCGTACTACCATGTCGGGGGTAGTTACGGATCGGATAGTTACAGGCAGGTACAGACAGAGCCTGTCGCCAAAGGACAGAGAACAGGGGGAAATATCTGGCGCGACCGTTACTGGACCGGGCCTGGCCAGCTGGTGGATGAATGGCTCGAGGGCGATGATTCTGAGATCATTATGGACAGGGCAATTGATTTCATTAATGATAAGGCAGGGAAAAAGTCTCCTTTCCTGGCAGTAATCTGGTTTCATACCCCTCATACCCCTGTTGTTGCCGGGAACGAACAGAGGAATCTGTACCCTGGTCTCTCCATCGCGCAACAACACTGGTTCGGTGCAATCACTGCGATGGATGGCCAGGTCGGAAGGTTACGCTCCTATCTTCGTGACAATGGCCTGGCAAAGAATACCGTTCTCTGGTTTTGCAGTGACAACGGCCCCTCATACATTCATAACTACAACTCGGCCGGGCCCCTGAGAGGCAAGAAGTCAGAACTGTATGAAGGCGGGATCAGGGTGCCTGCAATCATGGAATGGCCCTCCAGGTTTCCTGGTCATATGACCGTTGATATACCGGTGTCCACAAGCGACTTCTATCCTACATTACTTGCGGCCACAAACACCGTAATTGAAAAGCAGCCGGTGCTGGACGGTGAAAATATCCTGCCTCTTCTCGAAGGTAAGAGTGACAGGAGAGATCCAATAGGATTTATATCCCCCCTGCCGTCCCCCCTGCGTAAACAGGAGACCATGGTTGAAGAACAGTTTGCACTCGTAGACCGGCAGTATAAGATCATAAGCATGGATAACGGTGCTACCTTTCAGCTCTACGACCTGATTGCTGACGAGGGTGAAACAACCGACATCGCCAAAGAACACCCCGGGGTGTTCAACGAGATGAAAAATATTCTTCTATCCTGGATCATGGAGTGCAGGGATGATGTCAATATAGCCAATTAGATAGTTACCTGGTTTTCCCGGAAGCCGGCTCGTCGTCGATAAGGTCTCCGTTTAAAAAGTTATAGACGGCAACAAGGTTCCCATGCTCATCCCAGTGACGGGCTGGTCCTTCGGCCACATAACCGTAGAACTGCCTTTGTAATCCGGGTGCTACCGGTTTAATATTCCATGACGATTCGATCTTCTTTTTACCATCCGGCCAGTAATGAGTCCACTTTCCGGTATTCTTCTTCAGGTCGCGGTGCCAGCTCCATGCTTTTGTCCCGTCAGGAAGATAAAAGACCTCATGGCCATATTTGCGCCCGTTCTCATATGTAGCTTTATGCTGGACAGACCCATCCCGGTAGTAATCAGTTTGTTTACCGTGAAGCAGGTACCTGCCGTCACGGCAGATCCTTGCAGACCACTCTGAACGTACCTGTCCGCCGGGATAGCTTTCCGAGAATTTCCTTACTGTTCCCCCTGTTGTTTCGGGCAGGGCATCACCTTCTTCTGACCATATCCAGGCCTCATTAAATTCATAGTGGAGACAGGGCTGGTTTATTGTGGTAAGCATGTGTATGACACCGTTTGGCGCCTGTCGTACAGTGACATAACCCAGGGTCGGGAATTTCTTGCCTGTTGCAGGCACCTGCACAGGGAGAATCTTTATATGCCATGAGGTCCCGTTGTCTTTTGATACTGCCACAAAACAGTTGTTGCCGTATTCCCAGCCTTCGGGCGGCTCCTTCTTACGACCGATAAGGTAGGAGTCACTGACAAACAGGAGGTTGCCGGACGCCAGCCTGATCATTGATGGACGCTGACGGGGACCGAGAGGCGGAAAAGGTGACGGGACACTTTTGCTCCAGGTAGCACCCCAGTCTGTTGACATGTTCATGGGAGACCATCCGCCTGTGTTTGAATTCTTGCCCCCGATGGAGAGTAAATTACCATTGTCATCCAGGGGTGTGATTACAGAGTGCCGCCCTCCTGTTCTTCCTCCCATATCATGCCATGTCACGCCATCATCGGAACTGCGCCACAGGAAGCTCTCAGCATCTGTGCCGTCCATAGCCATATAAATTGACCGGTCAGGACCACGAAACGCATCTATGATGGGTTGTGCCGTGAAGCCTGATGCAGGGGCATCGAGCCCGGGAATGGAAAATACCCAGCTGGCTCCGTTATCAACTGAGGTAGCTATCCGGAAAGGTACCATATCGGAAATATCTCTCCCGCCCCCGAAGAACCATATCTTACCATTATCATTCCACAACATGGCCGACTGATCATTATAACCCCTTGTCTTGAAAAACAACCCGGGCATATCCCAGTCTTCTGATCCGTATCTCAGGCGAGCCTGCACGAACGATGTTGATGTGTCGGCCTCTCTCTTCCCTGACGGGGTGCTGAAGTAAACAGCCAGCGCGTCACCATTAGGCATGATCTCAAATCCCGGTGAGTGGTTGTGAGTGTAAACCATTGAGTCCATCCCCGTGAGAGCAGCCACGTCTTTACCGGTGTAGGACGGCGGTATAGGCATTGCAAATCGGACAGTAAAATAAGGAAGGCCCGGATCAGGACCGGCAGATGCAGGTTCACTACCCTGCTTGACTGCTGACTGGCTGAAAGGGACAGGGACATTCCCGTTTATCACAAACTGAAGTGAAACGGAAGAATCAATCCCTGCAACCATATTTGCCCCGGCCGAGAAGTTGGCTGATAATACCTGCACCATTTCCGGAACCGTCATACCTGTGATCGCAGTGCTGTCTTCCGGCGTCACTACATTATCCTGCGAAAGCAGGATGACTGTATTGAAAAATATCAAACTGGTAATTATCAATATACTTACTGTATTGCGGATTCTCATTACCGACGATTTTTAGTCTTTATAACCGTTACTGTTATTCCGGAATAATCCAGGGTCCTGCCTGGATATTAACCAATGTTTTCTGTGCTTATACGCTGCCATCTACGGCACAATAAGGAACAGACCGGAGCCGGGCTTTAGCACATACCGTATCTCAGAAAGCCGCCTACCATTCACCGCTGCCTCCATAATGTGATCCGGCAGATTTTTTGAAAACAGTGATAGCCCTTTCAAACTCCGTAATTATTTCATCAGTGGATTTGCCAGTGCTGCTCCGGGCGGCGGATATCATTGTTTTACATTCGTTTGAATCCATGAAGCGGGTGGCTTCCAGCAGCCTGTCCTGGTCTTCATCAGGTATCACGAGGAACCCATGCTTATCTGCATGTATCAACTGACCCGGGTGTACTTTTCTTCCGAATACTTCAACTTCGCAGTTCCACCTTACCGGGGTGCTCCATGCATGACCCACACAGAGCCCACGGGCAAGGGCTTTGAACCCGGCATTAAACATCTCACTTGTATCCCGGATGCCGCCATCGGTGATCGTTCCTATACAGCCAAGTGCGCGGTGAAGATTACTGTTGACCTCTCCCCAGAAAGAACCATAGATGACCGGTTTGTCAAGGTCCTGCACAACGACAATCTTAGGACCGGGTACCGATGCAACATACTCCCAGTATTGCTTTATATCAGGTCCTTTGTCTTCCTGGTGTGCCCTGTTTCCTGGCTCTATTACCAGGGTAACGGCAAACCCTGCCATGGGTCCCATCTGTTGCATAAAATCTGTGACCGGCTCAAGATTAAAACCATCACGACCGGAATTGTGCCGGGTTATCTGCTCCCAGCCATTATACACTGATGGTGTATTCCATCTTTTCAGTTCAAGCAGCTCCGCATGTGATATCATTCAGACTTTTGTTTTTATAATTCATAATTAGTGACCGGTCCCTGTTTTGTCGTTTTGTATTATTCCTTCACATCGCTTTCCGTCCGGTAACAGGGTTTTGCCGGATAGTATACAGGCCTCTGTTGCCGGCTTATAATTTATTCAGGTCCAGAATCCCAAACCGGATAACAGTCCTTTTTGTATCCAGGTTATCGGAACTGTCCCAGACACACAGAAACACACCCGGTTCTTTTTCAATCAGCGTAGGGTAGCTGTTACAGTTTTTATCCCAGTAGAACAGTCGTGGTTCTGACCACTCCTTTCCCGGTTCCCTGACAACATAATAAAGACCCCTTCTTACACTCCTTTCGTCATCATTGTACACATAAATTTGTCTTCCCCTGGAGTCTTTCCCATAGAAACCTTTGGATGCGGTATTCCAGAGAGCCGGTTCTTCAACGGCCACTGACCATGTTTTTCCGTTATCCCTGCTTACTGAGGAGTAAGCCCTGGGAACAGGAAGTGCTTTTCTTTCACTATAATACTGTGCTGTACGCATTACCATCTTTAGTTCTCCAGGGTGGTCACCCTCATCCATGACACCTTCGTGAACCCAGACTTCATCGGGCCTGGGAATATAGGCAGCCAGTTCCCAGTTGATCAGGTCATAGCTCTGCAGCACGAACTGTTCCCTGTCACCCGTAGGGTCTTTCTGAAGAGTGTTCCGGTGCCCGGCAAGAAGGTACTTCCTTACGCCGTTCTCCGTAACGGCAACAGGATGAGCACATGTTATTATCGGACCGAGATGGTTAACATTAACCTCGACAGGTGTCCATGACACTCCACCGTCACATGAATAGGCAGCCACCAGCTCGCTCTCCTCGCTGTTCCTTTGTGCGATCGGACATCTCATCCCAAAAAACCACAGGGTCTTATGGCCTTCAGGAAGGTATAAGACAGCATTTGCATATGCATAACGCTGGCTTCCGTCGGGAATCCGGTGATCAAAAATCCTTGTCGGGGGCGACCACGTTTTACCACCGTCCCGGGTTATGGAACACAGCATATCCCCCATGTCAGTTTTGCCTGTCAGTTGCAGTCCGTATGCTGCAACATAATAGTCTTCACCCCACCGGGCAATATATGGCTGCCATATCCTGTGATAAATGCTGTTCTCCGGCAGCCTGTCGATGGTGACAACGTTTGTGACATCGCCTTTAGCCTGTGAGAATAAAGGCATGGATATGGAGATAACAATGGAGACAAGCGCCCAACTTTTGATCTTTGATTTCATCTTCATGATATTATGCTGTTTTTATCAATTACTAAAACTTAACCGTCGAGGTCACCGGCACACCCGGTTTTAAATTAATCCGCTGTAAATGCACATATTAGTGTCTTATATGATTACTCAACCTGTGTTAGTGCCGTTTTTTCCTTTCATTGGTAAGTATCTCACTGGCAGGTTCAGAACCGGCATCATGTCATTCGGTTTTTATTACACATCCTGTCAGTAGTACTCCTGCAAGGAGAAACGAGATAGTGAACTTAATCTTTGGAGGACTAATGAGCTGATTCATAGTCCTCAGGGTTATTTTTCCAGGTATGCCGGATTGGGTGTGGGCATCTGTGCATCAACAGCTATTCTCCAATCAGCGAGCATCTTTTTCAATTCCTGCACCTTCTCCGGATTCGACGTAGCCACATCATTCTGTTCCAGGCTGTCTGTCTTCAGGTTGTACAATTCAGCGGAACCGTCCTCCAGGGACTCAATCAGTTTCCATTCGTTTTGCCTTACAACATCACACGAATAATGGGGGAAATGCCAGTACAGGGCATCACGGTCGATGGAGGAGGCACCTTCCAGGAGAGGTACTATGCTCATCCCGTCAAGGTGTTGTTGCGGCATCAGGTCCATGCCGGCCATCTCGAGCATTGTCGGAAAGAAGTCGTTGCTGATTACCGGGCATCCTGATTCTGAACCTGCCTTCGTCACGCCGGGCCATTTAACTATCAACGGTACCCTTATCCCTCCTTCATAGAAGTTACCTTTACCTCCCCTGAAGGGATAATTGGTGGTTGATTTAAGCAGGCCGCCGTTGTCAGAGTAAAAGATAATGATGGTGTTATCATCAAGTTTCAATTCTTTCAACTTCTTAACCACCTCTCCCATGCTCTGGTCCACACTCTCAATCATAGCTGCATATTTGGCGTTGTGATGCCCCCTTTTCGCATCGACAGTTTTTGCACTGTATTTATCAATCAGGCTGTCTTTCGCCTGCAACGGGGTGTGTACGGCGTAATGGGAAAGATAAAGAAAGAAGGGTTTGTCCTTGTTTGTCTCAATGAATTTCAATGCCTCATCAGTAAGGCGGTCTGTAATATATTCCCCCGGGACGCCGTCAGGCAACACCTCCCATTCAATCCAGGGATAACCCTCTGTCATCCGCCATCTGTTCTTGTAGGGATAGAAGTAGTTCTGTGTATTACCATGCCCGTTCCCACCGACATTAATATCAAACCCCTGGTACTCGGGAAAATACCCGGGCTCATCACATACATGCCACTTACCTATCGAGGCAGTGGCATAACCTGCTGACTTCAGAGCCTCCGCAATCGTCACCTCCTCAAGAGGGAGGTTCATGCAATAATCAGGGTCCTTAAGCCTGGTTATGTTGCCTGCTGTTTCCTGCCTCTTGTGGGAGATAATAGGAATCGGGGCAGTAATATGAAGGCGTGCGGCGTACTTTCCCGTTAGTATGCTGGCACGGGTGGGTGAAGAGATCGTGCTGCCGGCATATGCGGAGGTGAATCTCATTCCCTGTTGCGCAACCATATCTATGTTAGGAGTTTCATAATATTCACTCCCAAAGCAACCCACATCACTATATCCCAGGTCATCTGCCAGGAAAAAGATGAAATTAGGCTTTGGCGCTTCCGTATTGCAGCCACTTAATAAAACAGGAGCAAGCGATATCTTTAATAAGTTCCTGTACAATGACTTATGACCTTTTTTCATACCCTTAGTTATTTTTATTTAATTGTTTCTCATCCAATTTTTTTTCTGTTGCACCTGACCGTATCACCCTTCCAGGTCCGGGGGCAGGCTTTATAACTCATAGAGTTCATCAAGAGGTATACGGGTTACTTCCACATCCTCTTTATTCACTGAACAGATCACCCACAGGTTGTCTTCAACCACTACCGAATGCGGATACTGGTAACCCACGGTCTTCTCAAGGCCCTTGTACCTCATAGGTGGCGGCAGGAACCTTATTATGGCCACACGGTCGAAGTCCTGACCATCCTTCGAGAGGGATATCGCCAGCATCGACCGTCCTCCCAGCCCGCCGGGGTTCATGGGTATTATGTTGTTGATTACATATACCTGGCCGTCAGGCAGTTTCCCTGCGTTGCTCCTCGAGCAGGCATCGGGGAAACCGGTGCGGACAGGCACTGTCCAGTTATTACCATCGTCAGAACTGAAGGAGGCATAAAGCCTTCTGCTTTTTGTCTCTTCCTTGTCCTTCTGCGTCACAGCCTCCCTGCTTCCCATATCGCGGAATAATCTCACCCAGGTGCCGTCATCAAGCCGGTAGGAGGGTACAGGTTCCGTAAGACGATGATTATCGTCAGACAGAGGTTTGGATGTATTGAAGTCGAGCTGTATTTCGTTCCCCGGCTGCCTTATATACTTCCCGAATTTTTCTATCAAAACAGGATCGGCTGCCTTATAGGAAGGAAATCCCGGCACCGGGTCAGGCGCTGCCTCCTCCAGCCAGATGATCTCCCCCGGGGCACCCTCCTCCTTAACCTGCCGGCATAACCTGCCGATGCCGGCACGTTTCTTTTCCCCGATGCTGTTGCCGGTCCACTCAGCCACGTCCGTGACGGCGTAGAGAGTATCGTCAATTACGGCAAACCCGTTTGATGTCTGAAACCTTGTTCCAATAAAAGCCACTGATGCCGGCACCTGCCTGTCCTGGGGAGGGAACAGCTCTTCAACAGGCAGCCATGTCTCACCCCTGTCGGTTGACCGTCTCATCAACGTTCTCTGCCCTGAGCCGTTCTCATCGTTGACCTGGTTATCCCATGTTGCATACAGAACACCCTTATAGTAACATAAATATGCATGGTGGGAGAATGTCCCGGTTTCAGGAACCGCGGTATAGAGTGTAAAGGTCTCCGTATTTTCAAGCAGGTCAAGCCTGGAATTCATCTCGTCAGACAGGGCTGACCACCTTATCTTAGGTTGCTTATCACCGGCAGACTGGTTTACCGGGTTGCATGAATTAAATCCAATGAATATTAATAATAACGCAGGTATTTTTCCTGTAAGTCTTCTCATTTGCATGACCCTTTTATATGGTTTAATCAAACATTATTTAATTCTATTAACTCTTTACTGACAACTTCACGCCGTGGGCATCATTGTATGATAGTCATGTACAGCTCCATTGACCTGCCTTCCCCGGCAGGCAAGTCCTTGCAGCGTCCTGCCATAAACCTGACGCCGCGGCGCTCAGTCTGTTGCGACTATTTTTTCCCATCAATCACTGCTCCGGTCTCCCGGACCATGTAAGTATATGTGCCAGGATCAAAATAATAGTCGTCTTTGGGAGGAACAGGTCTGGCAAAAGATTCCGGCACCCATTTCCTGTGAGCTTCAATTATCTCTTTATATTTCTCATCACCTGCCAGGTTATACCAGTCATAAGGATCCGAGGTTTTATCGTATAATTCCTCTGATCCGTCCCGGTAGTGTATGTACCGCCAGTCCTGGCTGCGTATGGCCACATTACCCACTTTAATTTCAGAAATGGCGGGATACTCCCATTTTGCACCCGGATCCCTGAGCAGGGGGCTCATATCGTATCCATCAAGACCATCCTTTTCAGGTAATGCGCATAAACTGACAAGAGTAGGGAATACATTGACCATATCAACAGGCCTGGTGCAGATGTTATCCTTATATTTCATCCCGGGAACCTTTATCACAAAAGGTATGCGGGTACACTCTTCCCAGAGGGTTTGCTTTGCCCAGTGCTGCTTGGTGCCGTGGTGCCAGCCATGATCGGACCAGAAGACAACAATGGTATTATCTGCGTATTTGCTGTTCTCCAGTAAGTCAAGCACTGCTCCCAGCTGGGCGTCGGCAAAGGTGATACAGGCCAGGTATGCCTGCATTGCCTCTTTGTATTTACCGTATTCCTTTATCTTCACGAATACATTGTTGCCTGCCATCGCAAGTTTTCTCCCTTCCTCGGGAATATCGTCAAGATCATCCTCCTTTATGACGGGCAGAACGATACTGTCTAAAGGGTACATGTCAAAGTACTTTTGCGGTACATGCAATGGCACATGAGGCCGGTATGTCCCCACAGCCACGAAAAATGGCTTATCATGGTCTTTCGCCAGAAACTCCCTGGCAAAATTCACCACCTGCACATCACCATAATCTTTTTCTTCTTTACCCGGGATAGGTCCCCAGTCGTTGTTCCCCAGGTTGGGAATGCCGTTGAGCGGCTTCCAGTCGGGCCACTCTACCTTGGGGTCACGGTAACCAAATTCCAGCCAGTACTTCTCGGGTGACCAGTCATGGAAATACCATGGGTCATCAAACACCTGTTCCTGGAACTCATCCCAGCTGCAGGGAGGATTGTTCCCCGGGGTATGATGGAAGACCTTGCCGGCACCTGCAGTGTAATAGCCGTTGTTCTTAAAATACTGTGGCATGGAAACAATATCCGGACATGAAGCCTTCCACCACTGACTATTATTGTAAAGACCGCTTGTCGAGGGCCTCAGTCCTGTAAGAAATGCGTTTCTTGACGGGCAGGAGACCGTGGCCGCCACATGAGCATTGGTGAAAGCCACTCCCTGTGCAGCCAGGCGGTCCATATTGGGAGTGTAAACCTTGCCCCCGTAACTGTTGAGGAACCCGGCGTAATCGCGCATGTCATCAACGGTAAATATGAGAACATTATATTTCTCTGAAGGTGGTTTATCCGCCGCCGGCCCGGCGCAGCCGCATATGCTTCCGGCAGTAACCAGTGAATAAAAGCCAGTTTTGATTAGTTTCATATTCTTCAGTTTAGGGTGTTATTATTCTATTACCTGCATTTCCTGTAAATCGTATTCTTTGTCTTTATCAATGAGACACCAATCCTTTGTGAATTCTCCGGGCTGCCATGATCTCTCCCCGCAATTCGATTCGTGTAAACGAATGGCATTATAAAGGTCTCACCATTTCTTTCATCTGTCAATAAGTTCACTGAGCGGAATGCTTTCAAAGGTCATGTCCGAGGTGCTTCCCTCGTAAATGATCCCGATCGTATTCTCATCGACTGATGTGAGGCAGGAATACCCCCTGTTATAGCCTTCATCCAGGAGCATCCAGTATTTCTCCGGCCAGGTCATTCCCTCATCAAAGCTGACCTTGATAGTGGTTCTCCTCCTCGGGTTTTCATTTATATTCGGGTTCGAAAAGAGCAGGACAGACTTCCTCTCTCCGTCTGCTGTATAGAAGTGCCTGTAAAGTGATCCCATGCATACCGGCTCATTAAGGGTATTCCTTGAAGTAGGGTGTTCAGACCATGTTTCTCCAAGGTCTCCTGTTATGGCGACAGCCCGGCCCGTCTTACCCGGTTCCGGTTGTCTGTAGCGCATGTTGAGCATCAGGGAGCCGTCAGACAGTTGTACCACAGCGCATTCGCTGGTGCCAGAGAAGGCGGGGTTGCTTGTCTTCCAGCTGGCACCTCCATCCCTGCTGTAGGTGATATTTGAAAAGGCACGGCCACCGGCATCCCTGCCCTGGGTCGGGAACACTATGGTCCCGTCGTCCATAGTGATCCCGCGTCCCGGGGCAGGAGCCCATAACCACCAGTTCTCATCCTTGCACATCTCCGTCAGGTTGAAGGGCTTCTGCCATGTCTGGCCGTCATCGGTGCTCTTTGAGACGATGAACTGTGAGGTCTGCCTTACCCCTAAGCCGGGCTGTGATCCCTTTCTGCGCCACTGGTGCTCCCAGGCATCACTTTCATTGGTCAGTCCTTCAACCCACCTTCCGGCAGTATCAAGAATGCCATGCATCCACAGTCCGGCAACAAAAACATTGCCCGTGTTTTCATCCACGAGGATACATGCATCACTCACACCGTTATATTTTTGGGGAAGTCCCCCCCACTCCCCCATATCAAGTGCAATTCTCATGGGTTCCCATGTATTTCCTCCATCAGTGCTACGGCTGACACCGATATCGATATTTCCCTGAAGATCTGTATTGAATGTCCCGGGCCACCTGTCACGCCTTGCATCATATATTGCCAGCAATGTGCCTTTTTTTGTTGTTGCCAGTCCCGGGACACGGTAGGTATGCACATTATCATCGAGGTGCCGGCGCAGGGCAACCCCTATCCGTTGTACGACCGCATCATCCTGGACAGGCCTTATAATTCTGCCGTCAGCAAAGACGATCTGTTCGCAGGCGCCGTCCACTTTATGATGAAGATCAGCCTTATCAGCAAGTTCGTACATCACCCAGAAATAATTATCACCCGGCACAAGGGCCTGGTCCCCGGAAAAGGTTATGGAAGGTGACGGAGCCATATCCGTGCCGAATTGAACCGGTCTCCAGTCATCAACAATATTCACGTCAGCATAATGCACCGGGCCAGGGATGAAGTCATCCGGATAGACGGGATCAACGATACCTCCTGCTTTGTCTGCAGCCTTTTCATATTTGACCCATAAGGAGTCTCTGCCCATGTAGAATATCCTTACTGCCTTTATATCTGATAAATCATCTGTCCCCCCCGTGTTTATGGCAAACGATGAAACATTGACAGCAGTACTATCCCCGGGAAGGTGTATTTTAACCTGAAGCACCGGATTGTTTGTCCTGTATTTCAATGCCGGCACCTGGTATTGTCTCACCCGTACCATGTCTTCAGGTGACTGCCTGTTGCACGATAGAAATAGTGCCAGTATGATAATAACCGAAAGGCCGGCGAAAAGGCTGTGTGGCTTTTTTATTTCTTTCATTTTCTCATTTCTTAACGTGGTTAATGATGGTGTTGCTGCCTGCCTCTGCCTGTAAAGAACTCAGGAATAACTGATGCAGCTTCATCCCTGATACTATCCGCATATGATTTCGGGACAGATTTATAAGGCCACCGCATCCACTCTCCGATGTCAGTCCAGCCTCCAAGCAGTGCCATGAACCTGTCACATGCCTGGTTGGAATAACCGTGGGTTACAATCAGTGGAACAATGAATTGCGTCATGAACCTGTTTATTCTCTTCTCCAGGTCGAAAGCTGCATCCGGGTCGCTGCTGATAAGGTCATACCATTCCTGTGCCGCAAACGGATTCAGACATGACATGTTCGAATAAGAGCCATGAGCTCCCTCCTTTATTCCGGTACACAGACGGTGACCGGGGATGAAAACAGAAAGACCCTCGCTGAATTGCCTTACTCGCGAATACCATCCGGGGTCACCATTGTGATCGGATACCTTAAGGCCCTGTAACGAGGATATTTCTTTTTTCAAAATGGCCCAGTCTTCAGGTTCGAGTTGCTTCTTGGCATGAGGCGGGTTGTACAGTACCAGGCTCATACCGCCGGATACCTCCTCTACCCTGCCCAGGAAACTTATGCTTTCTTCAAGTGTAGTCGGGAACCAGTCGGGAAGGATTACCTGCACGGCATCCGGTTTCAGGTGCTTTATCCGCTGCAGGCGTTCGATAGTTATCTGGGGGAAAGTATGACTGGCACCTATCTGGTATGGGATCTCCGCCTTTGAGCATTTATCGGCAAGAAGCGATGCTATTTCGTCAAATTCAGTCTCTGTCAGTGTGTAAAACTCCCCGGCTGTGCCATTGCAGTAGATACCGTTGGGACCGGCAGCAACAAGAACGTCAATCTCATCAGAGAGCCTGCTGTAATCAATGACACCCTGCCGGTCTGTCGTCAGGAGCAGTGTCGCCCAGTTTCCAAAGATCCTCTTATGATCGAATACTTTCACCCGGTTGCCTGGTTATGTGTTTGACGTGGTAAGCTGCACCTTCCTTTTATAGTTGCTTAAGCAAAGGTCCCGGCTTAAATATCTCCCCGGGTGGAAAGCTGACAAACCTTATAGTCTGATACCTGTTTTTTGTTCCGCATTCAAAGAGAATACCGATGTTATCATCCTTTGTCCTTACGAGGCAGGAATAAGCCGATGGCCCTGAAAAGACGAGCTTGCTGTTGCTCCATGTACTGCAATTATCAAAGCTGGCTTTGATGGTCATGTTTTTTCTGCCTGCCGGGACTGCCGGATTGGAAAAGATATAAAGGATCCCGTAATCGACCGGGCCATATTCCAATATGCTGGCCTGGCATTTAGATTCCACCAGGCTCAGGTCATGTTCAACCTGTGACCAGGTACTGCCACCGTCGGTGCTCGTTGAAACGGCCCTGCAGTACATACCGTTATATGACCTCATATTCATCAGCAGTGTTCCTTCCGCTAGTTCCGTCACCTGGCTCTCGTTACATCCTGGTCTGATGGGCTGGCTCATGTGCCAGCTCTTCCCGTGATCATCGGAATAAATAACGTGTGCGCCATAGCCGTATGGGGCTGTCTCTGATTTACCATGCGGATCATCATAGCTGTGGTTGGCCGGCACCACCAGGCGTCCCGCATGTACGCCCCTCCTGATCTGGATACCTATACCCGGCCCTGTGGCATACCAGCCCCAGGAAGGCTCCTTGATACCTTCCACCGGCACCGGTACAGACCACGTCAGGCCGTCATCATCAGAATAACAAACATATGGAAGACGAGTCCCGGCTGATGTTTTACCTATGATATCCCTTTCATGATCCGTGCCTCTGTTCCATGTCATGAACAGCCAGATCCTGCCTGTAAGATGATCTACTACAGGGCATGGATTGCCACAGGTATTGTCTCCATCATCCCAGACCACCGTCTCACTGCTCCATGTCAGTCCATTGTCAGTTGAGCGCCTGAGCAGGAGATCAATATCACCGGCGTCACCGCCTTCCCTCCCCTCGCAAAATGCAAGCAGTGATCCATCAGAAGTCAAAATTACTGATGGGATTCGATAATTGTTATGATTTCCCTCTCCCTGTCTCCATAAGACTACATCTGCCGCCGTCTGGCATTTTCCCGTTGCCGACAAGGTAACCAGGGCAATTATTGCCATGACCTTCATAACTGAGGAGGACCGTTTCTTTTTCATAGTGACTGATAATATTTCTGATGAGCTCGCCTTAAACAGGCGGGCTCATCAGAAAATAAAACAGAACCAGAACTTTAATATATTAATAACCAGGCGTCTGAATAATCTTGGTATTTCTGCTTATTACGTCCTGATTAACCGGGAACAAGAGAATATTACCCTGATTTTCCCCTTCGCGCCCTATAAGAGAAGTGATTATCTCAAATGCCTTCCCGAACCTGATAATATCAAGCCAGGACTTGCCCTCGGCAGCAAATTCTATCAGGCGTTCTTCAAGTATGGCATCATCAACCTCTTCCTTTGTAAGTGTTAAAGGATAATAATCCAGTACACCGTAAGCGCGCTCTGCCACTATATTCAGGTTCTGAATGGCAACATCCTTATTGTCAAGGGCATTCTCCACCTCAGCCTTAAACAGATAGGCTTCAGCCTGGCGATATATCCGGATGTCGTCATAGAACCTTCTGGTACCTTCTATCAAGGTTCCAAGATATTTATTAATCCATTTTACAGTTCCTCCTGCAGGATTTGGAATCTCCTGCCAGTTTATTGCAGTTCTCTGGTCAACAGAATCAGGCTTCAGGAAACGGAGTGTGTAATCAGGAGAGAGAGTAAGCCATTGTGTGGATCCGCTGTTAGGGACAATATCACGAAGTGAGGCCGGCACATAATTTATGTTGTTGACAAAATTCCATCCATACTGACCTATGTCTCGTCCGGAAGGATTAGGCTCTTCCGAGTAGTCAAAGTAGATCGAAAAGATGATCTCTTTGCTGTTGTCATTGCGGAACGCGTCTTCATAATTATCCTCAAGGATATAGCTGTTAAGAAGAACTGCATCAATGGCAGTGCGTGCCTCGGTTAGCTCGGCATTACCTCCGCCGGCTCTTTTTGCCAGCCATAGGTTGATTTCAGTCCTGAGCATGTTGGCCGCCGCCTTGCCTGCCATAAACGGCATGCTACCCGGGGCTGACTCCGGAAGCTTTGTAACAGCCTCTGCAATATCCTGCTTTACCAGGGTGAAAACATCAGCTACAGGGCTTCGCGGATTATACAATTCCTGGTTGATAGATTCAAAACCCTCGGTAACGATGGGAACATCTCCCCAGAGCTGTGCGAGTTTGAAATAAGCATAGGCCCTTACAAAGTGTGCATGACCCAGGACTTCATCCTTGTAACTTTCGTTTGAAAAGGAGATGTCAGGAGTGTATTTCAGGATAAGGTTGCAGTCATTGATCAGGGTATAAAGAGAAGACCAGTTTGTACTGGTAGTTGTAGCATCCATGTTATTCTGCCACAGTTTCTCGTTGTCTCCTGCTCCCCCAGACGTACCGATAGTCCAGAAGCCGCTTCTGAAGTCCATCCAGTACAAAATATTCTCATTGCCATTCAGGGTAGACCTGAATTGAGAGTACATCCCATAAAGCGCACCCTGAGCATCATCTTCTGTCTTCCAGAATGAACTCGTTGTAATTGAGCTTATCGGGGCAAGATCAAGACCATTCTCACAAGCATAACTTAATGATGCAATGAGTATTATCAGAGTTATTATTACTTTTTTCATGAATTTCATCTTTATTGATTATAATCCGATATTTAAACCAAAGACAACGGTTCTGAATGTAGGATATGAACCACTATTGTGTCTTATCTCACCACCCACCTCAGGGGAGTATCCCGGATATTTGGTGAAATAATGAAGATTGTTACCTGCCACGTATGCCTTAAGGCGTTTTAACCCTACTTTGCCAGCCAGCTTCTCAGGGATATTATAGCCAAGGGTTATTTCCCGTATGCAGATAAAGTCGGCCCTGTAAGTATAATAGCTGTTGGTTCTCGTATGATTCTGCTGAGCAGATGGGTCATGGTAGAGAATCTTCGGCTGCATTGTATGTGCAGCATCGCCAGGTTCCTGCCATGCATCGAGCACATCAGTGGTAGGTTGTACCTGTCTTGCCCCGACACCGTTAAGCCAGGCTCTTGCCATATCTGTTATCGAGTGTCCGATGGCAAAATCAGTAAAGACATTTAACTCTATGCCTTTATATCCGAAAGTATTAGTTAAACCACCTGTGGTGTGAGGCACAGAGTATCCCAGGACAAACTGGTCAAGATCATTTATCCTGCCGTCTTCCCAGTTTTCTACCCATTCAAAGTCACCCGGGAACTTCATTCCCTTGGTTGCCTTCTTAGTCACGGGATCGTAGCCGGCAGCACGCTCATCATAGAGTGCAGCATCTGCCTGCTCCTGGTTATCAATAAGAAAATCGACCTGCCAGCCAATAATGCTGTTCAGTTTCTCACCCTCGGCAATACCACCTACGCCTGTACCATCAGGGAATATGACACCGTTTACCCTGTTCTTGTCAATACCCTCTCTCTCAGGCAGTTTTAAAACCTTGTTGGTGTTATATGCAATATTGAAGTCGGAATTCCAGTAGAAATCTTTCTTGTTAATGTTCTTTGTGGAGATAAGAAACTCAAATCCCTTGTAGGCTACTGAGCCGATATTCATTTCAACCGAGTTAAATCCGGTCTCTCTAGGCAGCTGCATTGAGAACAAGAGATCATCACTTCTCTTATAATAATAGTCGAAAGATAATTCTATGTTCTCCTTGCGGAACAGGTGCAGGTCAAAACCGGCATCGTACTGCGATGTTTTTTCCCATCTTAATGCGAGGTTGGGCATAACGGTAGCCCTTATCCCTGCGCTTCCGCCATAAGGGTAGGTTGCAGCGTAGGATCCCTGCGAAGCATACCTGCCTATATCATTATTTCCCGTCTGTCCGTATGACAGTCTTACCTTCAGGAAGCTGACAAGGTTGGTAACATCACTCATAAATTCCTCGCTCGATACTATCCAGCCTGCGGAAAAACTGGGGAATAAGGCGTATTTATTGTCGGCACCGAACCTTGAAGAGCCGTCATTTCTCAGTGACGCCGTAAAGAGGTACTTATCGTCATAATTGTAAAGTAACCTTCCGAAGAGACTGACCAGCCGCTCCTCTGTAAACACCGATGATGCATTGGTGGGTGTCGGAGCCACATTCAAAGTTGGAATATTATCAGTCGGAGCCCCGTAAGCTGCGGCTTCGACATCCTGATCCTCGATGAAGAGATTTGAATAGCCTGCCAGAACCGACAGGTCATGCTTTCCAAAAGACTTGAGATCATAGGTGAGCAGCATCTCATACTGCCATCTCTGGCTTTGATTCCTTTCGGCTTCTGCGGGCCTCTGAGTGTTGAAGTTATGGAGCTTTTCAAAATAGTCTCTTGTATAGTGTTCGGTGTAATAATTGCCGCTGGGTCTGAAGTGAAGGTTCTTTACAATCTCCCAGTCGCCGCTGAGACCGATGGTTGAACGCTGGAATGTCCTGTTATTGATACGGGTATAATTAACCCATAGCGGGTTGGCAAGGGTTGCATTGTTACCCCAGCCGGGAGTCCCGTCAGGGAAGTAATCCCTTATGGTCCGGGCATTAAAAGCGCCCCTGGTAAACAGGTTTGCCTCTTTTTCAAACTGGTTGGTCTTACTGAACGAGTGGTCATAGTTTGAAGTAAGACTCATCTTGTTGTTGATTTGAAACTTCACATTATTTCTAATGGTCCATCTGTCATACTCCGTGCCGACGGCCACTCCTTCCTGCTGGGTATAACCCACTCCCGTGTAGTAGGTTATCTTATCGGTTCCGCCGGAAGCAGAGAGGTAATAGTTGGTCTGCATCGCCCTCTGGAAAAGTTGCGCCTGCAGATCATTGTCCTGGAATACCAGGGTGTTTCCGGTAACGGGATCTATTGTAGTATGCCAGCCATCCGGCACTGCTTCCCCTTCTTCAAGGAACCTCGTGGTCCATGTGCTTTCATCAGTGTTGATGCCAGTAGCCGTGGGTCCGGTCAGGTAGTTTGCATTGGCTTTCGAGGCATTGGCAGCGGCAGGCCTGTAAAGCAATAAATACTCTTCAGCTGTTATAGTCTCAATCAGCCTGCCAAACTCCTGAAATCCGGTAGTGACAGTAAAATCTATATTTGCTGTCCCCTTTTCACCCGCTTTTGTGGTAATAAGAATAACCCCGTTTGATGCTCTTGCGCCGTATATCGATGTGGCTGCCGCATCCTTCAATACTTCGATTGATGCAATGTCCCTGGGATTTATATCATTGACTGCCCTGGGAAATCCGTCAACAATGTAAAGCGGGTCACTGCTTTTACTTATTGAGGATCCTCCCCTGATAACCACATCAGCCTCCTTCCCGGGCTGTCCCGATGACTGAAGTATACGTACACCGGCAATCTTACCCTGGATGGCCTGGGAGACACTGGGCAGAGGGACCTCTTCAATTTTCTCCGAGCCAACCTGGGTGATGGCAGTAGTGATAGTCTTGCGCGACTGTGTGCCATATCCGATAACTACAAGCTCATTCAACCCTACCATCAGCGTCTTTAGCGCTACATTAATGGTTGTCTGATTTGTAACAAGGACCTCCGCCGGTTCCATTCCGACAAATGAAAACACAAGGACGGAGTTAGGTGCTGCATTTATTGAATAGGATCCATCACCAAGGGTAAGAGTACCTACGGTGGTACCCTTAACAGTAACAGACGCTCCCGGGAGTGAGACCCCCGATTCCTCCGTTACCGTTCCCGTGATGGTTAAATCCTGGGTAAACGCTTTACCTGTTGTAAATACCGTTAATAAAAGCAAAAGGAATAAAGCCTTTAACCGGTAAATAGCCTTACCGGGCTTTCTCCTTTCCCAAATGACCGTTTCTTTCATAGTTTTAGAGTTTTAGGTTATCAAGATGTATAGATCATTACATATTTCAAGTGTATTAATGAAGACTATTCTGAACCCCCGGCTACAGATTTGCCTTTCAGGAAAATGAAGTAGGATTCAAACTGATCGATCATGCCCCGGTGAAAACCCTCCCTGTCTCCTGCCCTGAGGAAGTCTACGAGATCCTTATGAGTGACAAGCTTCTTTCTGCTGGCAATCTCCTTGTTAATCGGTAAAAAGTGCTCCCTGAAACGCTCATTCAGGAACACAAGAACCGGATGAATAATATTCTGGAATTCTATTATTGTACTGTTTCCTGTTATTTCATAGAGCTTCGAATGAAACTCATACTCACTGGCAGTCGAATATTCACTGAACTCTATCTCCTTGCCATGTTCGATAATTTTATCAAGGTCGGCCAGGTGCTTCTCGTTAAGGTTTTGAAATATCAGCTGGGTCATTCCTATCTCAAGGGTAATCCTGAACCCGAGAAGCTCCAGCATCGCTTCCTCCCCCAGGATACTCGGCTCAGCCGTTCGCTTCAAGCTCTCAAAGATGCATGGCTCTGTAATAACCATGCCCCTGCCGGAACGTGAAGAGATCAGACCCAGCATACGCAACCTGCTTAAAGCCTCTCTTACGACACTTCTACCGACACCAATAGCTTCTGCCAGGTCCTTCTCGGGAGGAACGGAATCCCCGGGTCTGAGATTCTGAACCCGGAAATAATTCCTGATCGTCTCCTCAACCTGATCTACCAGGCTAGTCTGCTGTTCGGTAATCTTCAGATTATACACATTTATATTATTTGTCTGACAAATATAAATGATAGAATCATTATTGTCAATAGGACAAGATGATTTTTTTGAAAGGATTACAGAAAATATTATTGAGAGTCTAACATACAGATATAGTGAACCTTATACCGTTAAAGTATATAACAGCATAAAGATATTGCCCACTCTCCAGATATGAAAGGCGAGATTATTAAGCGTCAACTACCACCATCCGGCAGTAAAAATTACACCTTTATTTATATCATTTTCTCAGGCTGCGCAGATAGTCAATTATCCCCTCGTAGATCTTCTCAGCCTCCAGCTGGCGGAAGTCGGGATCTGCCAGCTTCTCCTCATCTTCCGCGTTGGTCATGAAAGCCTGTTCCACAAGCACTGCCGGCAACTGGGAGGCCCTGGTAACGGTGTAGTTGAATGAACCCACCACGCCAAACTCCGGCAGTCCAGCCTCAAGCAGCCTGTCATAGATTGTCTGCGCCAGCGGAGCCCAGAAGGGATTGTGCCAGTAGGTGCTGGTGCCCCCTATTGACATGAAGCCCCTGCCACCTGCATTGGCGTGTATGCTGATAAGCATATCGGCCCCGGAGGTGATTGCAATATTACGCTTATCGGTCAGTAGCATGTACCTGTCAGTATCACGTACCTGTACCACCTCGGCGCCCATGGACGAGCACAGCTCTCCCAGTTTCAGGGAGAGATCGAGGTTGATATCCTTCTCAACCAGTCCCGACAGACCTATCGCTCCCGTGTTATCACCCCCGTGGCCTGCCTCGATGGCTATCTTCAGCCCGGCGAGGGGCTTCTCCGCGGAAAGGTCGAAGAGCGGCGGGTACTTTATACTCATCACCAGGCTCCTGCCAACAGGCCTGATGTCGTAACCCCACATCTCATCGCTCTTCAGGTTCACATAGACACGGAAGGTCCCGGGTGTGGTCTGCTCCCAGGTGAGCTTCTCTATCATACGGCATCCCTTCCTGTGGGTGACCCATGTGGAGGCAGACTCCGCCCCGAAAATGGTTATCACCAGCCTCTTCTGCTCAGGATCGGGATAAACCTCGTAGGCTACCGGCTCGGGGTAAGGTATGGAGACTATGTCGGCCCCTGTGGAAGGACCGCATGTCATGCTTGTCACAATAAATGACGGCTGCACCATGGAGCCGCTCACAACCTCAACATCGGCTTCGTTTATGAAACCCTCCTCCACATTGCTGAGTCTCACCCTGTAGTTCTCTCCTATCCTGCCGCTGGACTTCAGTACTACCCCCGGCCCGAACTCCGACCGTATCGGTCCTCCCAGGCGAGGGGCACCCAGGTTATACACCAGCCTTGAATACTCATTCTTAACCTTCAGCAGCGGATAATCCTCCGGATACCTGACAACCACTGTCCGGGTGAGGTCAGGTATGTATGCACTCTTTACCGGTGCCCCGGCCACGGGGACTATCCTCGGGCTCACACTATATGTCCTGCCGGCGGTGAGTCCACGCAGCGGCACTTCGGCCCTGTAGATACTGTAATCATCATGGTCTTCACGGATGCATTTTATGCTTGTCTTCCCGGGACGCAGGTCGACATATGCCTCCTGGCCCTTTGAAGCGGTGAAGCTCACACTGACAACCTCATCCGGAAGGAGCTCGACATCACCGGCAGGCTCAAACGAACGCCTGTCGATCCATAAGGGCCAGGGCTGCCTGCTCAGGTCCCTCTTTTCATAAACAAACTGCTGCTCGCAGGAGGCCGTGCTGCCATCCGGCATGACTGCCTCGGCCCTGACAACATTCACCCCCTCCCTGAAGTTCACCGTGGTGAAGAAGATACCTGTTTTGTACTGTTTCAGCTGCTCCCCGTTGATGCTAACCGTGGCAGGATATTCACTCCTGCAGAGAAAGTCGCCCTGCGGCTGGTAGGTGGTTGCCCCCGGCATCCTGCGAAACTCCACCCATGGTGATCTCCGTTCTACGCTGCCGTCAGGCATTACGGCATACTTATAGGGTACAAACCATCCTGACACGGGAAGGGCAAGATCGCACGGCACCCCTGCCTGGGGGCACGGCGAAAAGGAGAGTAATATTGTATCCGTTCCCGGCATGGTGAAGCTTATCCTGCCTTCGGAGTCTGTCGTAAGCTCCTGCAGGCCGTTGTTGACGGTAACCCTGCGCCCGGCAAAGTCAGACGGGAACAGGCCGCTCAGGTCAAGCTCTGCGACCTGCGGGGCCACTGTTTTACTTTCCGTGGCCTGAGCCGGCGGCTCATTTGCTGCAGAAGACCGTGCCTTCTTTGCTGTGCTGCATCCTGGCAGCATCACAGCCGCCAGGACTAAAAATGATAATACTCTTTTCATCTGTATAACAGGTATTTTTGTCTTAATTCCATGAATTCCTTAACATCATCCTGGCAGGCTTTTACAACCTCCTCCACCGTTACGCCCGGCTCGTTCAGCCTCCTCATCAGCACCGGCGGGGACCATACCAGGGAGTCGGGACTGGTCTTGCGATAGGCGTCGATGATATGCAGTGATGCTTCCACGGACCGGAAAGCTGACGGGTCAGTGAGCATGATCTCAACCCCTCCGCACATCTCGTCCCACGGTTTTCCCCTGCGGTTATAGCCTGTCCCGGCTGAGCGTGGTATGAAATAGAGAGGCCTGAAGTAAGCTCCCCTGATGCCCCTTGCATTAAGGTCTTCCGCTGCTTTCTCAGCGTTGACCCAGGGAGCCCCGGTGATCAGGAAGGGTTTGGTCGTGCCCCTGCCCTCGGACATATTGGTCCTCTCAAACAGGCACTGCCCGGGATAGACTACCGCCGTCTCCCAGTTATCTATGTTCGGTGACGGCATGACCCACATAAGTCCTGTCTCGTTCCACATCATGCTGCGCCGCCATCCTTTCATCCTGATGACGGTGAGGTCAGCTCCGTAGCCTTCTGTCTCGTTCCACATCGTGGCCAGCTCACCGTATGTCATGCCGTGTCTCAGCGGGATCCGGTGACGGTAGATGCTTATGGTGTCCTGCATTGGTCCTTCAACCACCCTTCCCCCCAGCGGGTTCGGCCTGTCAAGGACGATGAAGGGGATGCCTGCCCTGGCGCATGCCTCCATTGCATGAGACATCGAGAACTTGAAGGTATACCATGCCGATCCTACTCCCTGGATATCGAACAGCATTACGTCTATGCTGTCAAGCCACTCCTTTTTTGGTGCAAACGAGTCGCCGTACAGGCTGTAGACGGGGATGCCTGTCACGGGGTCAGGGTCGCCGTTGCCGAAGATCCTGCCGTGCTGTGCTCCCCGTACCCCGTGTTCAGCTCCGAAGAGCGCCACAAGATTGACACCCGGGGTAGTGGCGAGTATATCGATGCTGCTGCGCATATCAACACCAACAGCCGACGGGTTGGTTATCAGTCCCACCCTTTTCCCTTTTATGAGATCGAGATGGTCATCTACGAGTACGTTGATACCCGGGGTCACTGCCGGAACCGGCACCTGGGGCTCCCTCCTGCTGTCGTAGAAGTCAGCAAGCACCTGCTGCAGCGGAGGAGCGTCGGCAAAGGTGATGCCTGTGACAGCGCTCTTTGCCAGGATGCTTTCATTACCGTAACGGTCAACGGCAGACATGGCTATGCTGTCAAGAGGTATCAGCACCTGTTCGATGCCTGTGACTCTGTCAGGGGTTGTCCTGGCCAGTAACGTACGGTTGACGGTAAACGCCGGTATCACGTCAGCAGTGACATTGCTTCCGTGAATATTCTGGTTCCACTGTGATCCGTACTTGTAGTATACCACCCACCTGGCAACATCTGCCGGTTGCGGATGGGTCCATGTGACAGCCAGGGCACCGTTCTCATGCCTCTGTGTCATGACAGGCGCTGCCGGAGCCTTCTTATCCAGCCAGGGAGAGGGGGGCACCAGTGCCTGCCGCCTGTACGGACCTTCGGCAATAGCCTTAACCAGTCCTGGTGTTGCTGCCAGGGGGCCTATGCTCCAGTGGATGACGCCGGGACTCCCGGGCAGCATGCCCCTGGTGACCATGATCTGGTTTACTGTCTCATCAGCTGCCCTCGAGGCAGGCTGCAGTCCTATGTTGATACCGGGCCATAGATGCCTGCCCTTATAGTTCTGGTCTTTCCACCAGCCAAGGAGAACAGGATAGCTCTGTGCCAGCTGGTTGATAGGCCAGTACAACTGGGGTGAGTAGTAGTCAATCCATCCCTTGTTGAGCCACAGCTTAGCATCGGCATAGAGTGTCTCGTGCTGGTTGAAGCCGCCACCTATTGCCGGAGGGTTGTACGGCTGCCAGATACCGAAGGGACTCAGGCCGAACTTGACCCAAGGCTTCTCTGCCTTTATCCCCTTATAGAGTCTCTCGATGAATATGTTGACAGCCTCCCTCCTCCAGTCGGAACGTGACAGCCTGCCGCCACCGGCCTGGTAGGCATTCCAGCTCCCGTCATCGGGGAAGTCCCTGAAGTTATTGTAATCGGGATAAGGATAGAAGTAGTCGTCAAAATGTATACCGTCGAGGTCATAACGGCGTACAAGGTCCATAACCACATTGTATGAATGGTCCTGGGTACCCTTCAGTGCCGGGTCCATCCACCAGTAACCCTGCTCAAGCTTAATGACAAGCTCCGGGTGTGTCTTCACTATGGAGGTGGCAGTCACCTCTCCTCCTGCAGGGTGATGGGCACGGTACGGGTTTAGCCATGCATGCAGCTCCAGTCCCCTGGCATGAGCCTCATCAATCCAGAACTGCAGCGGATCATAGTATGGATCGGGAGCTTTGCCCTGCTCACCTGTAAGGTAGTATGACCAGGGTTCGAGGTCACTCCTGTACATGGCATCACAGTGCGGCCTGACCTGAAAGATCACTGCATTGTAGTTATTACCGGCAAGCAGGTCAAGCAGCCTGACAGCCTCAATCTTCTGTTCCTCCACCGTGAGGCCCGGCTTACTGGGCCAGTTAATGTTGGCGACGGTAGCCACCCATGCAGCGCGGAACTCACGCTCTGCATCCGGAGTGCGGCCCGACGGGTCACCCGTAACAGGCTTCTTTGTGGCAGCACAACCTGCTGTTGCTATCAGCAACAGCGTTGCGACAACTTTCAATAGTGATTTTCCTGGCATATTGATAGGTTTAATGGTGATGGTCGGTGAAGACAAATTTAATAATAGTGTTGTGGTGGCTTCAGGTCAGGTCTCTAAAGTAAACAGGTTATACAACATATTATTAAACCAGCGTAACCTCGATACCTTTCTCGCGTATCACCTCGACATAGTTTGCCGGGGCATTGGTGTCAGTAATAATATGGTGTACCCTGTTCAGGTTACATATCTTGCCGAAGCCTCTCTTGCCGAATTTTGTTGAGTCTGCCAGGACTATCACCTCCTGGGCGGCGTTTATCATGTACTGGTTGAGGTGCGCCTCCGCGATATTGCTTGTTGTAAGGCCCAGGTCGAGATCAAGCCCGTCGATGCCGATAAACAGCTTGCTGCACACCATCTCCGTGAGGAGGCTTTCGGAATAGGGTCCTATGGCCGAGGCGGAGCTCTTGCGCAGCGACCCGCCCAGCTGTATTATATCAATGTTAGGTTTGTAGCTGAGTATCAGGGATACTTTTACCGAGGGGGTGATGACAGTGATGGGGTCAGTTATGTTTATGTGCTGGGCAAAAGCCAGAACAGTGGTGCCCGAGGCAATGATGATCCTGTCATTCTTCGCCAGAAGCCTGTTGGCGGCCTCGGCTATACGAACTTTCTCATTTACCTGCACCTTCTCCTTCTCATCAATGTGGCGGTCGATGGTCAGGGAGCTGACCGGACTGGCGCTTCCGTGCGAGCGTATAAGCATCCTCCTGGCTTCAAGCTCTTTCAAATCCTTTCGAATCGTAACCTCCGAAACTTCCAGACGCACACTCAGGTCATGCACTCTCACATAACCGTCTTTTTCAAGTTCCGTCAGTATTATCTTGTGACGCTGAGCTATATTCCTCATAATGCAGTTACCGTAAGCCGGATTTGTTGGTCATGATCCAAAGATAAAAACAAAAGTTATAATATACAAACGAAAGGAAATCTTAAAAAAGTTAAAAATATTACGATTTATTATTTTTTCTTTCTTTTTTGTTTTGATTTTTTGAAAGCATGTCATAATTTTACTTCGTTTTTCTGACATAAATCATATTTAAGCTATTTTACTTTGGAAAGAGAAGATTTTTTAAGGGAGCTCACGGGCTCAAAGAGAGAGTGGGACTTCATAATCATCGGCGGAGGAGCCACCGGCCTGGGTGTTGCCGTCGATGCCGCAACAAGAGGTTACAGTACTCTTCTTCTTGAGCAATCAGATTTTGCAAAATCAACCTCATCGCGCAGCACCAAACTGGTTCACGGGGGAGTGAGATACCTTCAGAATGGTGATGTGGCCCTTGTGAGGGAGGCTCTCCGTGAGAGAGGCTATCTGAGGAAGAACGCACCTCACCTCGTCAAGAACCAGCGCTTCATAATAGGTAACTACAGATGGTGGGAACGTCCCTTTTATACTATAGGTCTTACCTTATATGACCTTTTATCGAGCGGCATGAGCTTCGGAAGGTCGCTGCCCATGAGCAGAAGCAGGGTCATCAAGGCCATCCCGCAAATCGTAAGAGAAAAGTTGAAGGGAGGAGTGGTATACCATGACGGACAGTTTGACGACTCACGTCTTGCCGTGAACCTCCTCCAGACGGCGATAGAGAAAGGTGCCACGGCAGTCAACTACGCCAGGGTAACCAGCCTGCTTAAAAACAACGAAGGCAAGATATCAGGCGTGGTGGTGCGTGATGAGCTCGACGGGGTGTCGTTCACTGCCGAAGGAAAGTGTATTATAAATGCCACCGGCATCTTTGTCGATGATATCATCAGGATGGATAACCCGGAGCAGAGACCGCTCGTAAGACCGAGCCAGGGAGTGCATCTTGTCGTCGACAAAAGCTTCCTCGGAGGTGATGATGCCATCATGATCCCTAAGACCAGTGACGGAAGGGTGATGTTCGGCGTTCCCTGGCATAACAGGGTGATACTGGGCACCACTGACATACCTGTCAGGGAGTTCATTCTTGAACCCAAGGCGCTGGATGAGGAGGTAGACTTCATCCTTGAGACCGCCGGCCGCTACCTGGAAAAGAAGCCGCAGCGCAGCGACGTGCTGTGCGTCTTTGCCGGTCTTCGCCCGCTCGCTGCGCCAAAAGACGGCGGTGACAGTGCCAGGACCAAAGAGATATCACGCAGCCATAAGTTGCTCGTGTCCCCGTCAGGACTGGTAACAATAACAGGCGGAAAGTGGACCACCTACCGCAAGATGGCTGAAGATACCGTCAATGCGGCCATAAAAACAAAGAAACTGCCATTCAGGGGATGCCGCACCCGTGACCTGAAGATCCACGGTTATATGGAGAATGTTGACAGGAATGACAGGATGTATATCTACGGCAGTGACACGGATGAGATCCGCATGATGCAAAAGGAAAATCCGGCTTATGCAGAGAAGCTCGACGACAGGGTGGAGTTCACAGTGGCTGAAGTCATATGGGCTGTGCGAAAAGAGATGGCCCGCACAGTCGATGACGTGCTGGCACGAAGGGTAAGAGTACTGTACCTTGATGCCAGACTATCGATAGCCCTGGCACCCAGGGTGGCCTCGGTAATGGCTGCGGAGCTTGGAAGGGACAAAACATGGGAAGAACAGCAGGTGAAGGAGTTCACGGAGCTGGCAAAAGGATATGTGATGGCATAATATCATTGTATTTAACTTTTAACCAAATAACAATGAAAGGATCGTACAAAACAGTGAAGGCCATAACAGGAATGATCACGGTATTCGCACTGTTACTCACGGCCGGCTGGTCATTTTCTTCCTGTTCCTCCAGGCCTGTGGCATCACAGCCGGATAAGCCGAATATCATTGTTATACTGGCAGACGATATAGGTTATTCAGATATAGGGTCTTACGGATCGGAGATCAAGACTCCGAATCTTGACCGGCTGGCTGCAGCGGGCATTCGCTTCACACAATTCTACAACACCGCCCGCTGTAGTCCCAGCCGCGCATCGCTTCTCACAGGCCTCTACCCGCACCAGGCAGGCATGGGGCACCTGGCCACCAGGCCGCTATGGGATGAACCCGGATACCTGGATGATCTTAACAGGAACACAGCCACCATTGCCGAGCTTCTGAAAGGAGCCGGCTATGCTACATATATGACCGGTAAATGGCATCTCTACGGCATGGACAACGCCAGCTCCCTCGAAGAGCTGGCAGCGGATAAGAGCAACTGGCCGCGGCAGAGGGGCTTCGACCGCTATTTTGGTAACCTGAGCGGGTCATGCAGCTACTGGGATCCCTTCACCCTCGTCAGTGACAACAGGTTCATCGCTCCCGGTGAAGGTTTCTATTACACCAATGCCATAACCGACACCACGGTGAAGTTTATACGTGAGAATCCCGACGGAAAACCATTTTTCTTCTATGTGGCATATTACTCCGCTCACTGGCCTTTGCATGCCCCGGAGGAGGAGATAGCCAGATACAAGGGTGTTTACGATATCGGGTGGGACTCGGTGAGGGTTCATCGCTTCAGCAGGCAGAAAGAGCTCGGGGTGATAACGGAGAACCACAAACTCACAGGCAGGCCGGAGACAATACCCGCATGGATTGATGAACCGATGAAAGAGTGGCAGGAACG
>QKGI01000152.1 GCA_003250475.1 Bacteroidota bacterium
ACACTACCATCAACCTTATCCCCATAGTCAGAAAGGGAGAGAAGGTGATGAAGGGACAGGTGCTTACCGAAGGGTACGGCACCCAGAACGGTGAACTGGCACTTGGACGTAACCTGACGGTGGCGTTCATGCCCTGGAAAGGATATAACTTCGAGGATGCCATAGTAATCAGCGAAAAGGTTGTGCAGGAGGATATCTTCACCTCGGTGCATATTGACGAGTACCTCCTTGAGGTTCGTGATACCAAGCGCGGGATGGAAGAGCTCACCTCCGACATACCCAACGTCAGTGAAGAGGCTACAAAGAACCTTGATGAGAATGGTCTCATACGCATAGGCGCGCAAATAAGGCCGGGAGATATACTCATCGGAAAGATCACCCCCAAGGGTGAGTCGGATCCGTCACCGGAGGAGAAGCTCCTGCGGGCTATCTTCGGCGACAAAGCCGGTGATGTGAAGGATGCCTCACTGAAGGCAGGACCGTCACTCGAAGGTGTTGTCATCGACAAGAAACTATTCACAAGGGCTATCAAGGACCGCAAGGCCAAGACGGCAGAGAAGCCTCTTCTTGACAAGATAGATGCCGACTTCAACAGGTCGGCCGATGATCTCAAGGCCAGGCTGGTGGATAAGCTCTTTATCCTGGTCAACGGCAAGACATCGCAGGGAGTGAAAGACTACCTGAATGTGGATGTCATCCCCAAGGGAGCCAAGTTCACGCTGAAGCAGCTGCAGGAGATTGATTACCTGAATGTCAACCCGAACAAGTGGACGACAGACAAGAAGAAGAATGACAGCATCAAGCAGCTCCTTCACAATTACATCATCAAGTACAAGGAGATTGACGGTATTTACAAGAGGAAGAGATACAACATCACCATCGGTGATGAGCTTCCCGCAGGTATCGTCAGGCTGGCCAAGGTTTACATTGCCAAGAAGCGCAAGGTAAGGGTAGGTGACAAGATGGCCGGGCGCCATGGAAACAAGGGTATTGTTGCCAAGATAGTAAGGCAGGAGGATATGCCATTCCTGGCTGACGGTACTCCTGTCGACATTGTGCTCAACCCTCTGGGCGTTCCTTCCAGGATGAACCTCGGACAGATATATGAGACTGTCCTCGGATGGGCCGGCAAGGAGCTGGGGATGCAGTTCTCGACACCTATCTTCGACGGTGCCAGGCAGTCCCAGATCAACGACATGACAGAAGAGGCAGGCATACCGCGCAACGGAACCACCTATCTCTATGACGGCGGTACCGGTGAACGGTTCGATCAGCCGGCTACTGTAGGTATGATATATATGCTCAAGCTGGGCCACATGGTCGATGACAAGATGCATGCAAGGTCAATCGGACCTTACTCGCTCATCACCCAGCAGCCTCTCGGAGGTAAGGCACAGTTCGGGGGCCAGAGATTTGGAGAGATGGAAGTATGGGCACTCGAAGCCTTCGGCGCAGCCCATATACTCCAGGAGATTCTCACCATCAAGTCCGATGATGTGATAGGAAGAGCCAAGGCTTACGAGGCTATTGTCAAGGGTGAACCGATGCCACAGCCGGGAATACCCGAGTCGCTGAACGTGTTGCTGCATGAGCTGCGCGGACTGGGACTGAGCATCAACCTTGAGTAATAAAGCTGAGCATACACAAAGAAAAAAAAGGAAAAATATATGTCATTCAGAAGGGATAACAAACAAAAGACCAGCTACACGAAGATATCGATAGGGCTGGCATCACCCGAAGAGATACTTGACAAGTCCAGCGGTGAGGTCCTGAAGCCTGAGACAATAAACTACCGCACCTACAAGCCTGAACGTGACGGCCTCTTCTGCGAGAGGATCTTCGGACCGGTAAAGGATTATGAGTGCCATTGCGGGAAGTACAAGAGGATACGCTACAAGGGTATCGTCTGCGACCGCTGCGGCGTTGAGGTGACGGAGAAGAAGGTAAGGCGCGAACGTATGGGACACATCTCGCTGGTGGTGCCCGTGGCACATATCTGGTACTTCAGGTCGCTGCCCAACAAGATAGGTTACCTGCTGGGTCTTCCGACGAAGAAGCTCGACAGCATCATCTACTACGAAAGATACGTTGTAATCAACCCGGGGGTGAAAGCCGCCGACGGCGTCAAGTACCTCGATTTCCTCTCCGAGGAGGAGTATATGGAGATCATAGAGACACTGCCCAAGGACAACCAGTATCTTGATGATGACCATCCTGACAAGTTCGTTGCCGAGATGGGTGCAGAGGCACTCTATAAGCTTCTCGGCAAGCTTGACCTCGATGAGCTCTCCTATTCGCTGCGTCACCGTGCCAACACGGAGACATCACAGCAGCGCAAGAGCGAGGCACTGAAGAGACTGCAGGTGGTTGAAGCCTTCAGGGAGTCAAAGAACATCAACAGGCCGGAATGGATGATCGTTAAGATAGTCCCGGTTATTCCTCCCGAGCTGAGGCCTCTCGTTCCGCTTGACGGCGGGCGTTTTGCCACCAGCGACCTCAACGACCTGTACCGCAGGGTGATAATAAGAAACAACCGTCTCAAGAGACTCATAGAGATCAAGGCTCCCGAGGTGATCCTCCGTAACGAAAAGAGGATGCTCCAGGAGGCTGTCGACTCACTCTTTGACAACTCACGCAAGGCCAACGCCGTCAAGACCGACGCCAACAGGCCTCTCAAGTCGCTGTCAGACAGCCTTAAGGGCAAGCAGGGGCGCTTCCGCCAGAACCTTCTCGGTAAGAGGGTTGACTATTCGGCACGTTCGGTTATCGTGGTGGGTCCGGAGCTCAAGCTTCATGAGACAGGGATACCGAAAGATATGGCTGCAGAGCTGTACAAGCCTTTTGTGATACGCAAGCTCATCGAACGCGGTATTGTCAAGACTGTCAAGAGCGCTAAGAAGATTGTCGACCGCAAGGATCCTGTTGTATGGGATATACTCGAGAACGTTCTCAAGGGTCACCCGGTGATGCTTAACCGTGCCCCGACACTTCACAGGCTCGGTATACAGGCATTTCAGCCCAAGCTCATCGAAGGCAAGGCTATCCAGCTGCACCCGCTCGTCTGTACGGCTTTCAACGCCGACTTCGACGGTGACCAGATGGCCGTTCACCTGCCGCTGGGCAACGCTGCCATTCTCGAGGCACAGATGCTGATGCTGGCATCACATAACATCCTTAACCCCGCCAACGGTGCGCCGATCACTGTCCCCTCACAGGACATGGTCCTCGGTCTTTATTATATCACCAAGGCCCGTAAGAGCACTGATGCCATAAAGGTCAAGGGCGAGGGTACGACATTCTACTCACCTGAGGAGGTGCGTATCGCCTTTAATGAAGGCAAGGTTGACCTGCACGCCATCATCAAGGTCAAGGTAAACGACCTGGTGGAAGGCCAGAAGGTGAACCATCTGATAGAGACCACGGTGGGCCGTGTTCTGTTCAACGAGTTTGTGCCTGAGGAGGTGGGTTACATCAATGACCTTCTTACTAAGAAATCACTCAGGGATATTATCGGTAACGTGCTTAAGAAGGCCGGCACTGCCAAGACGGCTGACTTCCTCGATGCCATCAAGGATCTCGGCTTCCGCATGGCATTCACCGGCGGCCTCTCTTTCAACCTTGACGATGTCATCATCCCCGAGGAGAAAGAGGTCTTTGTGCAGGAAGGATATGAGCAGGTCGATGAGGTGCTCTCGAACTACAGCATGGGTTTCATTACCAACAACGAGAGATACAACCAGATCATCGATATCTGGACCCATGTCAATGCACGTCTTACACAGAGCCTGATGAAGCAGCTGTCGACAGACAAGCAGGGATTCAACTCTGTCTATATGATGCTCGACTCAGGTGCAAGGGGCTCAAAAGAGCAGATCCGCCAGCTCTCCGGTATGAGGGGTCTTATGGCCAAGCCTCAGAAATCCGGTGCAACAGGATCGGAGATTATCGAGAACCCCATTCTCTCCAACTTCAAGGAGGGTCTCTCCGTGCTTGAGTACTTCATCTCGACACACGGTGCACGTAAAGGTCTGGCTGACACCGCTCTGAAGACAGCTGACGCCGGTTATCTTACCCGTCGTCTTGTCGATGTGTCACAGGATGTCATAATAACCGAAGACGACTGCGGCACACTGCGCGGGCTGGTGGCTACAGCCATCAAGAACAACGAGGAGGTGGTAGAATCCCTCTATGACAGGATACTCGGCCGTACAACGGTACATGACATATATAATCCTCTTACCGGTGAGCTTATTGTCTCTGCCGGTGACGAGATCACCGAGGATGTGGCTAACCGTATCGACCAGTCGCCTATAGAACAGGTAGAGATACGTTCGGTGCTCACCTGCGAATCAAAGAAAGGGGTCTGTGCCAAGTGTTACGGACGTAACCTGGCCACCGGACGCATGGTTCAGATGGGAGAGGCAGTAGGTGTCATCGCCGCACAGAGTATCGGCGAACCGGGAACACAGCTTACCCTCCGTACCTTCCACGTCGGTGGTACTGCGTCCAACATCACAACCGAATCAAGCCTTATAGCCAGATATGGCGGTATAGCAGTGATAGAGGAGGTCAGGACAGTAACCAAGAAAGATATAGAGAAGGGCAAGGTAGACGTCGTCATCGGCCGCCTGGGTGAGCTCAGGATAGTTGACAAGAAGACAGGCATCGCCCTGACAACACATACCATACCTTACGGTAGCAAGCTCTATATCAAGCCTAACCAGGAGGTACAGAAGGGTGATCTCATCTGCGAATGGGATCCCTTCAACGCTGTTATCATCTCAGAGGCTGCCGGTAAAGTGGGATTTGACCACCTTATAGAAGGTATCACCTACCGCGAGGAATCTGATGAACAGACCGGTTTCAAGGAGAAGGTTATCATAGAGAGCAGGGACAAGACCAAGAACCCGACCATCAAGATAATGTCGCCTGATGGAGTAGAGATCAAATCATACAACCTGCCTGTGGGTGCCCACCTTGTTACCGACCTCAACAAGCTTGTTGAGGCTGGCGATACCATAGTGAAGATACCGAGGGCAGTGGGTAAATCCGGTGACATCACCGGTGGTCTGCCGCGTGTCACCGAGCTCTTCGAAGCGCGCAACCCGTCGAACCCGGCAATCGTTACAGAGATAGACGGTGAGGTGACCTACGGTAAGATCAAGAGGGGTAACAGGGAGATATCCATCACATCCAAGTCGGGTGAGATGAAGAAGTACCTCGTGCCACTCTCGAAACAGATACTCGTACAGGAGAATGACTATGTCAGGGCAGGAACACCTCTCTCTGACGGCGCCATCACTCCTTCGGATATCCTTGCCATCAAGGGCCCCACAAAGGTTCAGGAGTACATTGTGAACGAGATACAGGAGGTTTACCGTCTCCAGGGTGTGAAGATCAACGACAAACACTTTGAGATCATCGTAAGACAGATGATGCGCAAGGTAGAGATCATCGACCCGGGTGACACCAAGTTCCTTGAACGCCAGGTGGTTGACAAGCTTGAGTTCATGGATGAGAACGACTGGGTTTACGGTAAGAAGATCGTCCTTGAGGCCGGCGACAGCCAGACGCTGAGGCCAGGCCAGGTGATCACGGCCCGCAAACTGAGAGATGAGAACTCGCTGCTCAAGCGCCGTGACCTCAAAGTGATTGAGGCCAGGGATGCTATACCCGCAACATCGCAGCAGGTGCTGCAGGGGATAACGCGTGCCGCCCTCCAGACGAACAGCTTCTTCTCCGCCGCTTCATTCCAGGAGACCACAAAGGTCCTCAATGAGGCTGCTATCTTAGGGAAGATCGACTTCCTTGAAGGACTGAAGGAGAACGTCATCGTCGGACACCTCATCCCGGCCGGAACAGGGCTCAGGGAATATAATAACGTCATTGTCGGTTCTCTTGACGATTATGAATCACTTGTTCATGCCGGACAGAGTACCACTGAAGTTGAACAGGACTAAAATCCGAAATTATGTCAGAGCCTAAAAACCAGGGTCAGTTCAACATTGAACTTAGCGAAGAAGTTGCTGAAGGAGTCTACTCGAATCTAGCAGTCATAACTCACTCGCCTGCCGAGTTTGTCATTGATTTTATCAGGATAATGCCCGGCGTACCCAAGTCGAAGGTAAAGTCGAGGATCATTCTTACGCCGGAGCATGCCAAGCGTTTTGTGGCTGCCCTCACTGACAATATTGCCAAGTATGAGTCTGTTAACGGGCCCATACGTGAGGTCAAAGGCTCCGGGCCGGTGATGCCGGTCACTTTCGGAGGCCCCACGGCACAGGCGTGATCACGGAACAGATTAACTATAAGCCGGTTGAATATTCAGCCGGCTTTCTTTTTTGCACAGACCGAAAAATAGAGTTATTTTGCATCCGTATAACAGAGCAAATACATGAAAAGAAACAGGATACTGGCTAATATAGCTATTGCTTTAGTACTCTCGGCAGGTTTGATATTTGCAGCAGGATGCAAGAAACAGCCCAAATGCGGATGCGACGGGGATGCCCTTGATACCCTTGACCAGACTCATATCTACATTACCTATGATGCTGACCTGAAGACCGCCCGTTTTACGCCGATATGGGATTCTTACTCTATCTATTATTTCTGTAATCCGTCGGAATGGATGAGCGAGCTGACAAAGTTCAACCAGGGTGAGGAGATACTTGTTTCGGGCCCCTACTTCTATGAATGCAACTACCTGATGAGCAGCAGCAACTCGTACTATTACAATTATATGAGGATCTACCAGATACAGGTAACGGCTGTTGCTGCATACGAATACGGTAAGTAATGTCTTTCACAGGACCATTGATGACTCATCAACAGTGGCGACCTATAACATATCCTTCATCGGGGCGGGCAATGTGGCGGAATCACTTTGCCATGGACTGGCTGCTGCGGGGCACAGAATAGCTTCCGTTGCATCAAAAGGCGGGGAAAGCGCCAGGCTGCTGGCAGACTCGACAGGAGCGGAGTGGCGCAAAGACCTCTCGCTGCCACCGGATTGTGATATAGTCATTCTTGCCGTCACTGATAATGTTGTGTGCTCCTCCCGGAAAAAACCTTAATAGCACATACCGCCGGCAGCGTACCCCTCTCGGCACTTGGAAGGAAGGCCGGAGCGGGTGTCCTTTATCCCCTGCAGACATTCACGAAGGGCTTCCCGCCTGACCTGCGCAAGGTGCCGTTCTTTGTGGAGGCAACCGACAATCATACTTTAGCAGTACTGAAACAACTGGGTACAGACATTGGCGCCGGAACATGGGAATGCGACTCGGTGCAGCGCAGGCATCTGCATGTAGCCGCCGTATTCACAAATAACTTCTCCAATTTCATGATGACAGCGGGTGAGTCCATAGCTGCTGAAGCAGGGATGGACCCGTCACTGCTGCATCCACTGATGGAAGAGACGATAAGAAAGGCACTGCGTACCGGACCGGAGGCAGCACAGACAGGGCCGGCAGTGAGACAAGACACAGATACCATAAAAAGTCATCTCGATTTGTTATCTTTCTCACCTGAATACCAGGAATTATACCGGCTGGTAAGTGAGATGATTACGGGCCATTACAAGAAAAACGCAAAATGACCAACTTCAAGGAAGAGCTTCGCAGCGTAAAAGCATTTGTTTTTGATATTGACGGTGTCCTCTCAACACAGACTATAGCCCTCTCAGTATGGGGCATGCCGCTGCGCAGCGTCAACCTGAGAGACGGTTATGCCATTCAGCTCGCCGTGAAAAAGGGGTACAACGTGGGAATCATCTCAGGCGCCAACTCAAAGGAGTATGTCAAACGCCTTAAGACACTGGGTGTCAACGACGTATACCTCAACTCAAGAACCAAGAAGGAGACGATGAAGGAGCTTGCCGGTAAATGGGAAATCGACCCCAGGCACATACTCTACATGGGTGATGACATACCCGACTTCGAGGTGATGAAGATGGTAGGACTGCCGGCATGCCCTGCCGATGCAGACAGTGAGATAAAGCAGATATCGGTATATATATCTGACAAAAGAGGAGGGGAAGGGTGTGTACGCGATGTGATAGAACAGGCTCTTAGACTCCATAATAACTGGATGGATCATGAAGCATTCTCGTGGTGAAAATATAAGGGATATAATGACCCTTATCAGGTTGCCTAACCTGCTGGTGGTGGCTGTGACAATGATGCTCATGAGGTATGCTGTCATCAGGCCCCTGCTGGGTGCCATGCCTGTGACAATGGCTGACGATCCGCTGACGATAACCACGATGGTATTCCAGCTGGGATGGATAGACTTCATGATACTTGTCATCTCCACATGTCTTATAACAGCTGCCGGATATGTCATCAATGATTATTTCGATATCCGGGCCGATCTGATAAACAGGGGAACCATAATCGTGGGCAACACCATCACCAGGCGTAAGGCCATCCTGTATCACAATATACTCAACATCCTGGGAGTGGCGGGTGGCACATATGTCTCTGCCCGTATAGGGTTTATATGGCTCGGGATAATGTTTGTGCTTATCACCGGGCTTCTCTATTTTTATTCTGCCACATACAAAAGGCAGTTCCTTATCGGAAATATCATTGTTGCAGTGCTTGTGGCCCTGGTGCCGATGATGGTGGTGGTCTACGATGCTGCACCTGTTTTTGTCCGTTATTCACAAACGGTAACGGATTTCCCTGGTGTGGCCATCCTCTTTTACTGGGTAGGTGGATTCGCCCTGTTTGCATTTCTCACAACCCTTATACGCGAGATAATCAAGGATATGGAGGATTTTAAGGGAGATATGGAGACGGGCAGGAAGACTCTCCCTGTTTTGTCAGGGATGGTGACATGCAAAACAGTTGTCGTGGCTTTCTCTCTTGTAACCGTGGCGCTGCTCTATATCATCTGGTACAGGTACCTTAATGACAGGTTGACATTCATCTATATAACCCTTCTTCTTGCGATACCGATGATCGTTGTGATCATTAAGGTGATTACCGGAAGGGAGAAGCATCAGCTTCATTTTGCCAGCCGGCTCATGAAACTGATAATGCTTGCCGGCATTCTTTATTCACTGGTGGCCGGTGCGATCATCACCTCAGGAAAAGTACTATAGGATGGTCTCTGACGGGTTACAGCACTTTGATCTTATCCTTGCATCATCCTCCCCGCGACGAAGGCAGCTTATGTATGAGGCAGGATTCACCTTTACGGTGGCGGAGGCAGATTACCATGAAGACTGGCCGGGTAACCTGGAGGGAAAAGAGATAGCTGAGTTCCTCGCCGCCGCCAAATCGGAAGCATGGTCCTTGCCTGTTGATCCTCACCAGATAATAATAACAGCAGATACTGTTGTATGGTGCCACGGGAAGATACTCGGCAAGCCTGCCGATGATGCAGAGGCGATGCGGTTCCTGCGTCTTCTGTCCAACTGCCGGCATGAGGTGATCACAGGGATATGTCTCAGGGACAACAGCAGGAGACATGTCTTCTCAGTGACTACCGGCGTTACTTTCAGGGAACTGAGTGATGAAGAGATAGATTATTATGTTACAAACTATCACCCGCATGACAAGGCCGGCGCTTATGGGATTCAGGAATGGATCGGCCTGCGGGGAATCACAAATATAGAAGGGTCCTACTATAACGTCGTGGGGATGCCTGTCAGTGATCTCTATTCCGGGCTGCTGCATTTCATTGAAAACAAAGTCAGAACAGTATGATAACAGCACCTCTCCTGATACACGGAATGGGATGTTGTCCCTGTGAAGGCGAAGAAACTTTTAATAAGAGAAACAAGAGTTTGTATCCCATGATGAGGACAGACTCACTTACATTATAAACCAGTTATTAATGATTACGAAAAAACATCTACTTATTGCAGCGTTGTTTCTCGGTCTCTGTACCCCGGGAGCAATAGCAGACGAGGGCATGTGGATCCCCGTCCTTATTGAAAAATACAATATCAGGTTGATGCAGGAGAACGGCTTTAAGCTGACTGCAGAGGATATCTACAGTATCAACAAAGCTTCCATGAAAGATGCTGTTGTCTTGTTTGGCGGAGGCTGTACCGGTGAGTTCATCTCGGACAGGGGACTCATCATCACCAACCATCACTGCGGTTATGGCTCTATACAGAACCATTCGACCCTTGAGCATGATTACCTTGCCAACGGGTTCTGGGCTGCCTCGACTGATGAGGAGTTGCCAAACCCGGGACTGTCAGTCACTATCCTGAAGTATATGGAGGATGTGACAGACAGGGTCCTTGACGGTGTCACTGATGATATGGATTCTGACAAGCGCGAAGCTGTGATAAATGCCCACACAGCTTCCATAGCCGGTGAGGCAGTAAAAGGCACACATTACCAGGCTGCAGTAAGGCCATTCTTCCTTGGGAACCAGTACTTCCTCATTGTGAATGAGGTCTTCCGTGATGTAAGGCTGGTAGGTGCCCCGCCATCGGCAATAGGTAAGTTTGGCGGTGATACCGACAACTGGGTATGGCCGCGGCACACCGGCGACTTCTCTCTCTTCAGGGTATATGCAGACAGCCTGAACAACCCGGCTGCCTGGTCGGCCGGCAACGTGCCTTACCATCCTGCATACCACTTCCCTGTTTCACTGGCCGGCATAAACGAGGGAGACTTCACCATGGTCTTCGGCTACCCGGGCAGGACCCAGGAGTATGCGCCCTCATGCCATATCAGGATGCTCAAGGAGGTCATCTACCCAAAGCAGGTGGAGATACGCGGCAGGAAAATATCCATAATGGAACAGGCGATGGCCGGGGACCCTCTTGTAAGAATAAAATACTCCGGTAAGTCGTTTGGCCTGGCCAATGGCTGGAAGAAATGGATAGGGGAGATACAGAGCCTCGACAACCTCGACGGTATAGCGCGTAAGGAGGCTTTTGAAAAGGAGTTCAGTGCATGGGTGGCAGCTGATCCTGAACGCGTAAGGAAATACGGTATGATACTCGACCGCTATAACGAAATATATGACAGCTACGTAACATACTACCTGGTCAATATGTATACCTCCGAAGTATTCGGCAGTGGAGGCGCCGGGTCGGTCAGCCTCGCCGGGAGCTTCCGGGATCTTGTGGCTATGGCTTCACAGCACAGTCCCGACATGGAGAAGGAGCTTAAAAGGATGCAGGGTTATGTTGCAGGTTTCTTCAGGAATTATGACCGGTCTGTCGACAAACAGTTATTCGTTGCCGTGATGGATCTCTATGGTAAAAACGTGGCGCCGGAGTGGCAGGCACCGGCTTACCGTGAGTTGTACATGTCATGCAAGGGTAACTTCAGTGAGGCAGCCGATAAATTATTTGCAAAGTCAATCTTCACCGACGAGGATAAGGTAAACAGCCTGCTTGCCAGGTTCGATGCCAGGAAAGTCACAAGGGATCCTTTCTATCTCCTGGCAAGCTCAGCCGCTGATCTGATTGAGACAAGGGTAAGGCCGGAGATTGTATCTGCAGGCAGGGAACTTGAGGAGCTCAACAGGATCTATATGGCCGCCCAGATGGAACAGGGGAATGACAGGGTATTCTATCCTGATGCCAACTCCACACTGAGGCTGACTTTCGGCAGGGTTATGGGATACGACTCCCGTGATGCCGTATACCACAAGTACTATACGACCCTCACCGGGGTAATGGAGAAAGACAATCCCGACATCTACGACTATGATGTTCCTGACAGGCTGAAGGAGCTTTACAGGAACAAGGATTTCGGCAGGTATGCATTTAACGGTGATGTGCCTGTATGCTTCATAGCCAACAATCATACCACCGGTGGTAACTCCGGCAGTCCCGTGCTGAATGCGGAAGGTCAGCTGATAGGGGTGAATTTTGACCGTGCCTGGGAAGGTGTTGCGTCAGATATAATGTTTAATCCCAGGCAAAGCCGCAATATAAGCCTAGACATCAGGTATGCGCTGTTTATTATTGACAAGTTTGCCGGGGCAGGTTATCTCATCGATGAGATGACACTGGTCGGCGAGCCTCAGCAAACTCCCTGACCTGGAACATGAAGGCCTGGAGCCTTGTCTCCAGGGTCACGGTATCCTGGCCGTCATAAGGGATATTGAGGAAGGGTATATTGTCATGATCCTTTCGGAACGAATCGCTCACGGAGGCGATGAGTGTGCCCGGCATGCATGTGAAGGGGAGTATGGCAGCGATGCCCGAGACGCCCCTTCCGGCAAGCGCGGCAGACGACCCGAGGGCAATAGGAGGATCGCCGTCATAGAATTCACTGACATACCTGTTGCTTAACCTCAGTATCTCATGCAGGGAGACATCCTTGGTAGTGTCAGTGTATTTGTTGATGCCCCTGAGGAGGTAATCGACGATGACCTCCTGGCCTATACCCTGTATCTTAGACCTGATCAGCCCCTTTCTGTCATTCTTCCACCGGCTGTCACGTGTGTAACGGTGAGTGGAGTAGGTTATCCATTCGGAGAACGGACCTATAAGCACTTCTGCTCCCAGTGCTTCCAGCCTGTTTGCGATATTACCGTTGCATGTTGCATTGTCACGCATATAGACCTCACCAAGAACTGCCACGACAGGTCTCCTGTGGCTCCTGTCGGTGCTGACAGCCATAAACTCAGCTGCGGCATCGACAAGGATGCGTCTCAGTCCGCGGCCGTTGTTCTCGATGCATCTCTCCACTTTCTTCAGCACTGACCGGTAGACCACATCGGTGTCTCCACTGTTTGTCTCATAGGGCCTGATCTCCCTGTACAGTTTTCTTATATAATCAAAAGCCACAAACCCCTTCCAGGCGTTGATCCTGAACCTCTGGCTCCTGTCGCCGGCGAGGTCGGCATAAGAGGTGTCGTTGGAAGGTGTCACCAGCTCAGCATCCCTGAACCCCAGCCTGTCAAAGAGTATTCTCTGGAACTGGTTATACTGGCCGAACCGGCAGGGACCGTTATGGTCGGGCATGAAAAAACTCATTTTGGAGGGGTCGGCGCCGGGCTCCTGCAGCTTCTTCAGGAAGCTGCCTGTAGTGCATATCATGGGAAAACATTCCTTGGATGATGTATATTTCCTTCCAAGGGCAATGTCTTCGTCGGTCTGTTGGGGCAGCACCTCGGAGGGAATGCCTACGCTACGCGCTGCTGCCGCCACAAAAAAGGCGCCGTCATGCATATACGGGAAATACAGTGTCCTGTTTACCGGCGGTTCGGAGGGACTCGGACGGGGTCTTATAATTTCAATGTTCTTCTTTTCATTCTGTTCTGCCCCCGCGAGACTGTCGAGAAAGGCCTCTATGCGTGTCACCATGCCGGCGTCTGCCGAATGCTCGTCCACCTCCAGGTGCAGAAACGGCTTGCCCTTCAGCTCTTCGGTCACATAGTGCCAGATAAAGGAGTCAGGACCGCACCTGAAATTGCTTATATAAACTGCATACAGGCCGTCAGTCCTGGCAACATGTTGTGCAGCGGCTATCATCTTCTGCCCGTTAGGCCAGTACATGTTACGATAGTTGCCGTAAATGCCGGGAAGTGACAGATCGAGCATGTCAAGCGGCACGGGCATGACGTTCTGTGCCAGGAGCTTCTCCGTCAGGTCAAGGTTGAGATACGGGTCGGAGCTGTTATATGGTCTCCCGAGCATAATTACCGGCCGGCATCCGGCAGGAATGTCTTTTAACACCTGGCGACCGTAGTCCACAAGACCTTTTTCGAATGAGACCTGCATCTCATCAGCTGTACTGATAGCCTCGCCGATCTTTTCGCTGCCGATCCTGAACCTTTCTCCGAAGTATGCCGTAAGCTCTTTTACAAGCGCACGTTCAAAAAACCTGAAATGGAGGGTGGGGGTGAGGAACTTTGCTTCATCCACCTTGCCCCTGAGCGCAGCCTTTACCATAAAAGGAAACGACTGTATCCACGGACAGTTTGTATTCGTCGTTTTGTCGCCCTCTTTGTATTTGCCGCTCACGATGAAGGGCAGGAAGACATAATCGACACCTCTGTCAAGCAGGTCAATCACATGCCCGTGTATCAGTTCCACCGGCAGGCACGTCTCTGAAGTCACTGTCTCCAGTGACTGCGTCACCAGTGTCCTGTCGGATTCCCTTGACAGTACCACATTGAAACCAAGCTTTTCAAAGAAGGTTCTCCAGAACGGGAATTGCTGGTAATAGATCATCAGGGCCCTGGGGATACCTACTGTGGGGCTGCCGTCAGGTTCCTTACTGCGGTAGTCGCCCATAAGCATCTCGGTCCTCTTTTTAAAGAGGTCAGGCAGGTTGTTTATATTCTTCCTGCGGCCGTCAGTCTCATACTTCTCACAGCGTCCTCCGTAGAAGAGAGGCTTTTTCTCCCCGGTAATCTTCACCTTGCTTATCTCGCAGTGGTTAACACATCCGTTGCATACGAACCTGCTCATATCGTATGTGGCGTTGCGGATCCCGAAACCCTTGAATGTAGTCTTCTGACCTCCGGTCATTGATTTCTGTGCCAGGATAGCTGCGCCTATGGCACCGGTGACGTCGAAGTGCGGAGGAATTATTATCTTCTTTCCGAGGACCTGCTCGAAGGCAGCCACGACAGCCTTATTGTTGGTCACCCCTCCCTGGAAGAATATCCTGTCACCCACCCTGCGATCTGCAACAACCTTCTGGAGATAGTTGTAGACGATGGAGTAAGCCAATCCTCCGACAAGGTTATCATTCCTGGCTCCCTTTTGCATGAAGGAGTTAAGATCTGATTCCATGAATACCGTGCACCTGTCGCCAAGCTTCACAGGGCTCTCTGACCTGAGAGCCATACAACCAAACTCTTCGATAATCTTAATGTTCAGTTTCTCAGCCTGCTCTTCAAGGAAGGAACCTGTGCCGGCAGCACAGACCTTGTTCATCTCAAAGTCGACAACCACACCGTTCTCAATGCTGATGTACTTGGAATCCTGGCCGCCGATCTCGAAGATAGTGTCGACTGTCGGGTCATAGTCTATCGCCGCGGTAGCCTGGGCGGTGATCTCATTGCGGATGGCATCCGCGCCGATGAAGTCGCCGGTCAGGTAACGCCCTGACCCGGTGGTGCCGGCACCTATCACTGTCACATCCATGCCTGCCTCATCATAAATCTCGGACATTCCCCTCTGTATGGCTTCCAGCGGCTTGCCGGCAGTAGGGAGGTACCTCCTGGCAATTACATTGTGTTTTTCGTCTATGAGAACGACGTTGGTGCTCAGGGAACCGACATCAATGCCAAGATATACTCTCAGCTTGTCAGTCCCGTTCTTTCTGAACTTCACCTCCTTATTGTAAATGGCAGGAGACTCCTTCAGCTTTGGAAGGCTGCTGAACGTTGAACTGTTGGTTCTCAGATACTCTTCAAGTGATGCCAGTCCGGCAAAATGATTCATCTCCAGGCTGTTGGAATGAGCATACATTACTGCTCCTATGGCCCCCATCGAGGCATGGTGTTCAGGTATTATCAGCTCGTCACCGGTGAGGTTAAGGACCTCCCTGAAAGCTCTTACCATACCTGCGTTGGCTGCAACGCCTCCGGAGAAAATGACAGGTTTCTTTATATCCTTGCTGCGTGCCACGGTACTGCGGAAGTTACGTGCAAGGGCGAAGCATAGACCGGCCACGATATCATGCAGGGGCGTGGCTATCTGCTGGTGATGGATCATGTCACTCTTGGCAAAGACACTGCAACGGCCCGCAATACGTGGCGGAGCGACTGAGAGCATTGCCATATCACCAAACTCCTTTTCTATCCGTACCCCGATCCTTTTGGCCTGCTGATCGAGGAAAGACCCTGTTCCGGCAGCGCAGATGCTGTTCATCTCAAAGTCGACCAGCCTGGCATGCTCATCAGCCGGCTCTCTTTCCAGGATGATAAGTTTGGAATCCTCACCCCCGATCTCAATCACCGTATGGGCATCAGGGTATATCCTACCGGCAGAGGTTGCCTGGGCAATTATCTCATTGACAAAAAGGCCGCCTATAAAGGCCGAGGCCATCTTGCCACCGGTACCTGTAATGGCAATACCTTTAATCGTTTCGGCGGGAAAGTCACCCAGCAGTGAGACGAGACGCTTATGCAGCACATCGAAAGGCTTGCCGTGAACATAGTCATAATGATCGGCAAGAATGTTGTAATGCTCGTCAAGTATTACTGAATTGAGGGAGACGGATCCGACGTCGAGACCAAGGTATAATTTGCCGTCTGAAGTAGCAGGGGTGTATCCTTTACTCATGGCTACCAGGTTTATATTTGTCTTCCTGAGGGAAGTGCAAGGCTCTAATATAGTAAAAACTGCTCACAATTGCATATTTTGTGCATAATATGATGATCATATTGCGGAGTGATAAAAAAACTCTCCCCTTTCAATGGGGAGAGTTCAGCAAATCCTCAGAAGACCGTCAGATATGTTACTACCGGTTCCGGTAGCCTGGTCAGGCTGCCTCTGTCAGTTCAGCATGATTTTCATATCTTCATCCGGGGTTGTGATACCTGTTATTCCGAATTTCTCAACCAGGATGTTCACAACATTCGGCGACAGGAAGCCAGGCAGTGTAGGGCCAAGATGAATATTCTTCACTCCCAGGTAAAGGAGGGCGAGGAGGACTATTACCGCCTTCTGTTCGTACCATGCGATATTATATGCTATCGGCAGTTCGTTTATATCATTCTTCTCAAATATTTCCTTGAGCGTAAGAGCTATCACTGCCAGTGAATAGGAGTCGTTGCACTGCCCGGCATCCAGTACCCTGGGTATGCCGTTGATGTCGCCGAGTTTGAGTTTGTTGTACCTGTACTTGGCACAGCCGGCCGTCAGTATGACTGTGTCTTCCGGCAGTTTCTGTGCAAATTCGGTGTAATATTCACGGCTCTTCATCCTGCCGTCGCAGCCACCCATGACGAAGAATTTCCTGATAGCACCGCTCCTGACAGCCTCCACCACCTTGTCGGCGAGCTGAATAACCTGGTTGTGTGCAAAACCACCAATTATGGATCCCTCTTCTATGGCCACCGGCGGATCGCATCTTTTTGCATGTTCTATGATTACCGAGAAGTCCTTCTCCCTGCCGGGTTCCCTGTCGGGGATGTGCGGGCAGCCGGGGTATCCCGATGATCCTGTGGTGTATATACGGTCATGGTAGCTGGCACGCGGAGGTACGATACAATTGGTGGTGAAGAGGACAGGGCCGTTGAAGGTCTCAAATTCGGTTGTCTGCTTCCACCATGAGTTACCGTAGTTGCCCACAAAGTGGCTGTATTTTTTAAATGCCGGGTAATAGTTGGCAGGGAGCATTTCGCTGTGAGTGTAGACATCGACGCCGGTTCCTTCGGTCTGGCGGAGGAGCTCTTCCATATCCTTCATATCATGGCCGCTGATAAGTATTGCAGGATTCTTACCAACGCCGATGTTGACTTCAGTTATCTCCGGGTTTCCGTAGGATGTGGTGTTCGCCCTGTCAAGCAGGGCCATAACGTCGACCCCGTGTTTTCCTGTCTCAAGAACCAGTGTCACCAGCTCGTCAGCAGTGAGGGAGTCGTCTGTCGTTGCTGCAAGCGCCTTCTGGATGAATGCATCGACATTGTCGCTGTTAAAGCCAAGGTTGCCTGCATGCTCGGCGTAGGCAGCTATACCTTTGACCCCGTATGTTATCAGCTCCCTCAATGACCTGATGTCCTCATCCGACGTTGACAGCACTCCAACCTCTGCCGCTTTTGATGCAAAATCATCATCACCGGCAGGTTTCCAGCTTATGCTCGGGTGCAGGATTCCCGGTATGTCAATGCCGTGAGATGCTATCTCTCCTGCAAACCTGTCCCTGAGCGCAATACCCTGATGTATCTTTTCTGTGATTTTACCTGCGTCGAAGTTTGCATTGGTGATGGTGATGAAGAGTGCTTCCTGCACGAAGCGGTCTACCCTGGCATCGGAATAGTGGTTCTCCCGCGCAATGGTTCCCAGGATGGAGATGCCCTTTGCTATCCAGACCAACAGGTCCTGCATCTGTGCAACATCATCACTCTTACCGCATACACCCCTGGCGACACAACCGGTTCCTTTTGCCGTTTCCTGGCACTGGTAACAAAACATACTCATTCTTATACTTTTTTATGTTAATAACTGACTTCTCTAATTTATATCCATTCGTCCTTAAGTATATTACCTTCTACGCTTACAATCAGGGCTTTAACGGGCACCTTTCTGGATGATCCCGCAAGTGCTGCACGTACCATCTGCACCAGGCCGCCGCAACAGGGCACCTCCATCATCATAACTGTTATGGTATTTACCTTTGCCGTATCGATCATCACTGTCAGCTTTTCGATATAAGTATCGGTCCCGTGATCCAGTTTCGGGCAGGCTATGGCCAGTGCTTTGCCTTTCAGGTGGGTATTGTGAAATGAGCCCATGGAGAATGCCACACAATCTGCTGCGAGGAGAAGGTCAGCACCTCTGTAGACTGGCGAGTTCGGGTTGACCAGATGCATCTGCACCGGCCAGTGGGTAAGCTGTGAAGGCATATCCGCGGTCGGAGGTGCGAATGCCGGAACGGCAGCAAAGTGTCTCTCCCTGCTTCCCGGGCAGCTGGCACCATGGTGCCCGTGCGATGCTGCGACATATACAGGCTCAGGCTTTCTGTCCAGGGCGGCAAGAATCCCGTCCGCATCAAGCCCCGGATCATTTCTGTGCAACTCAAGCCAGGTGGTCGCCTCCTCAAGATACCCATACTCATCATGATCTTTCAGATGTTTCAGATGGGCAACGACGGTATTGGTCCCTTTCCCGGCCATCCCGCTTATCACTGCTATCTCATCATATGGTTCGGCTTCGCGCTTTTCGATGGTGATAGCCCCCTCGGGACAGTTTCCTATACAGGCACCCAGCCCGTCGCACATCAGTTCGGATACCAGCCTGACCTTACCGTCAATGACCTGCAGTGCTCCCTCATGACAATTGGGAACGCACTGACCGCAACCATTGCACTTCTCCTCATCGATTTTTATTATATCCCTTTGCATTCTTTCGGTTTTATAACACAAAGGTAAGGGAGGCCCTTATCATGGATTGTAACATATGTTACAAACAGGCTTTTTTCTTATTTTAGCAAAAAAAAAGATGAAATTCCCGGTTCTCAGCAGATCTCCTTTATTCACTGGCATTCCAGATGACGATATTGAAAGGCTCTTTGAATGTATCATTTACAGGGTCAGGTTTTATCCTGAGGGATCGGTAGCCGCCCTGGCAGGTGAAGAGATCGTCTCATTGCAGATAGTTCTTTCCGGAAGTATGAGAGGGGAGATGACAGACCTGGCAGGGCGTACTATAAAAATCGAAGATATTTTTCCGCCACAGGCTCTTGCTGCAGCCTTTATTTTTGGTGCCGGCGCCCGTTATCCGGTTAACGTCATTGCCAACAGCGATTCAGAGCTGCTGATTATCAGTGGTAATGACTATATGGCTCTTATGAAGCGAGACCCGCGTGTTCTCTCCAACTATCTTAATGTTGTCTGCACCAAGGCACTTTTCCTTTCAGGGAGGCTGCGTTTTCTCTCCTTCCACACCATCAAGGGTAAGTTTGCACACTACCTGTCCACTCTTCCCGGGGCGGCCTCCGGCAAAGTACTGATCGACCGTACCCAGCAGGAGCTATCTGAGTTTTTCGGAGTCACCCGCCCATCACTTGCCAGGGCTATAGGTGAGATGGAGGATGAAGGACTGATATCGGTCAACCGCAGGGAGGTCAGGCTGAAGGACCTCAAGGGGTTGTCAGGACTCTCGCAGGCTTAAAATGGTCATTGTTTAAAGGAGGTCAATTCCTTTCCTGTCATTATCCGGTCCCGGAAGGATCACCGTGAAGCAGCTGCCTATGCCCGGGGTGCTCTCAACGGTTATGGTTCCCTTGCTTATTGTTACCAGCTCATGTACAAGCTTGAGACCTATCCCCGTGCCTTTTTCGGAGTCAGTACCAGGGGTGGTGTCTATCTCGTTGCCCTTAAAGAGCTTGTTCTGGCGTTCCATGGTTATACCCACGCCATTGTCACAGATCCTGATGGTAACCCAATCGCCTGATTCTTCCTTTTCCCTGACATGGATATCTATCCTGCCCCCCTGGTTTGTGTATTTGATGGCATTTGAGAGCAGGTTCCTTATAACAATGTCTATCAGATCCTTGTCAAACCAACCCTTCGATCTGCCTATCTGGGTGAAGTTCAGGGAGATGTTCTTTCTGTCGGCACTATCTTTGATTATGCTGATATTTGTGAGGATGATTTCTGCCAGGTCGTTTTCAGCAGGGGCATAACGTATCATGTCTTCCTGTCCCCGGCCCCAGACCAGCATGTTCTCAAGCAGTCCGATGAGCTGCTGCGAGTACTGGATACATGAATCTGCCAGTGATTCTGTCTTATCCCTGAACTCTTCCTCCTTCAACATGTAGAGAGTGTACAATATGTTGACCACGGGGCTCCTGAGGTCATGTGATATGACTGAGAATATCTTGTTCTTAAGACTAATCGACTCTGAAAGCTTCCTGTTCTGCTGTGCTATCTGTTTATTCCTGGCATTAAGTTCAACGGTCTTCTCCTGCAGTTCCCTGGTACGTTTCTTAACCCTGGTCTCCAGGTTACGGTTCAGTTCCTCAAACTGCCGGGAGAGTCTCTCCCTCTCCTGACCCTGTTTTATCCAGTCACGCATGAGCAGTGTTGCCTGTATCAGTACAAAAACAAGCATAAGGAATGAAAGGATATACTGCTGCTGGTTTTCCTCGAGGGCGTTTGCCAGGGCTATATCGGCGACCAGTCCGATGCCGATGGCAACGAAACCTATCAGGTAGAGAAGGTCAATGCGGTTTTTCCTGAACACTCCCCTGAGGCTCATGGTGATGGCATACAGAAGCACAATAAGTGCAACGGCCTGTATGATCCATACTGAATAGGAGAAGAGGTACACCGGGAGAATGAGTACTGTTGCTGCCCCGATAAGAAATATCACATCCACGGCCAGCGCAAACCTGCGGAACCACCTGGTAGGATAGATGAGGCAGGCCAGCCATGCACCTGAGGTTATCATCATGAAGAGGATCAGGTATTCACCCCTGACAATCATTGACCAGTTCCTTACGTCAATAATGGATACCAGGTAAGGAGCTGACAGAAATGGTCTCAGGGCAAGGCAGAGCACCAGGATGGAGAACATCAGCAGTTTCCTGTCTCTTCTGTCAAGGAGGTAAAAGATAAAAAAGAAGAAAAAAGAGGCCAGCAGCATTCCTGATACAGCAGTTGACAGGAACCACTGGTTAGTATAGTTGGTCTGGATAGTATGGAAAGAGCCTGTTTTGAGGGGCATCCAGAAACCTCCCCGCCGGTGTTCAAAGTTCGACACCCTGATGAGCAGTTCCAGGGTGTCGTTTTTTGGTACATAGCTGAAGAAATAGGGCTCATATGAAGGTATTGACTCGGCACGGCTGCGTGCCGGTGTACCGTTCCTGCCCACTATTACTCCGTTTATGCTTATCTCGAACGATGTGTCGAATGCAGGCATGTCAAAACCCATACGATCAAGATAACCCGGCGGAAGAAGTATCAATGCCCTGTAGGTGCCGAACCCAAACCTGGGAAGCGACTTGCCGTCAACAGTGTACTCGCTCCAGTATCCGGGTACTTTACCATAACAGTCCGGATTGAGCGTATCAGTTATCGTTCCGGGGGTACCATAGATGAATGTGCCGAAATAGAACTCCCACTCCCCGTTCATCCTTACACTGAACTCATCTCCCTGCTGGATATACCTCAGATCGAGGACTCCTTTCTCTACCCGTGGGGCAGAAGATGCAACCTGGGATGAGATGAATATAAGGATGATCAGACTTAGGAAGACCTTTCCCGGCACACTCACCTGCAATTTCATTTATTACTCTTTTATCAGACCGCGATTTTCAAGCAGGGCTTCTATTCCCGGCTCACGACCCCTGAATGCTATGTACATATCAAGTTCATCCCTTGATCCTTTGCGTGAGAGTATCTCTTTCTCGAATCGCGCTGCCACCTCTTTGTTAAAGATGTCACCGGTCTCCCTGAAGGCCTTGTAAGCGTCGGCGTCAAGCACCTCGCACCAGATATAGCTGTAATAGCCCGATGAATAGCCGCCTGAGAAAACATGGCTGAAATAGGTGGAACGGTAACGGGGTATTATTTCAGAGATGAGGCCATACTTGTCCATGGCACTCTTTTCAAAAGCGCCGGGGATGATCTCAACAGGTTCCGTAAGAGAATGGTATTCCATGTCGAGTGAAGCAGCAGCCAGGTACTCAACTGTTGTGAATCCCGTATTGAATTTGCCGGCTTTTTCTATCTTCTCAATGAGTGCGTCAGGTATTACCTCACCTGTCTCGTAGTGTTTGGCATATTCTCTCAGCACCTCCGGCTCCAGCACCCAGTGTTCCATTATCTGCGAAGGCAGCTCCACAAAGTCGCGCGACACCCCGCTGGTATACTCCGTGTTGGAGAGGAGGTTGTGCAGTGCATGGCCGAACTCATGAAAGAGGGTTCCTGCCTCATCCGGGGTAAGCAGGGCCGGCTTACCGTCGGAAGGAGGAGTGAAGTTAGTGACCATGCTCACCAGCGGCGTGATGAACCGGCCATCCTTGTCCAGCTTCTGCGGTCTCATTCCGCTGCACCATGCCCCGCCTCTCTTTGAGGCCCTCGGGTAGTAGTCTATCATAAGAATGCCGACATGTTTATTGTTGCGCTTTACCTCAAAGGTCTTTACATCAGGGTGATAGAGAGGAATATCATTTCTCTCGCTGAATTCAAGTCCATAGAGCCTGTTGGCAACATAGAACATCCCGTCGGTGACATTACTCACAGAGAAATATGGTCTTGTCTCTTCGTCGCTCAGGTCATACTTCTCCTTGCGGATCTTCTCAGTATAATAGAACCAGTCCCAGGGTTCAAGCCTGAATTTTCCACCTTCCTTATCGATGAGTGCCTGTTGTTCTGCTGCCTCGGCTTTGGCAACAGGAAGTGCAGCATCCCATATCTGTGAAAGGAAGCTCATCACCTTTTCCGGCTCTTTTGCCATGTTACGTTCAAGGATAAAGTCGGCATGGCTCTTATAGCCAAGGAGTTTTGCCCTTTCAACCCTGAGCCTGGCGATGTCGGCCACGATCTGGTTGTTATCATGTTCGTTGCCGTTATTGCCGCGGAGCATATAACCTCTGAACATCTTCTCTCTCAGGTCCCTGTTATCTGCATAGGTCATGAACGGGAAGTAGCTCGGTGCCTGCAGGGTGAACAGCCATTTTCCCTCCATGCCTTTTGCCTTGGCGGCAGCGGCTGCCCGGGCCCGTAAGCCATCTGGCAAACCTGAGAGATCCTGTTCATTATCGATGACAAGGGTAAAATCGTTGGTCTCTGCCAGCAAGTTTTCACCGAAGCTTACGGAGAGCAGCGAGAGCTGTCCGTTAAGCTCGCGCAGTGTCTCCTTATCCTCCGGAGACAGTCCTATGCCACTTCTTATGAACCCCAGGTACTGATCCTCAAGGAGCATGCTCTCTTCCGGAGTGAGATCGAACTTTTCCCTGTTCTCGTACACTGATTTTACTCTTTCAAAGAGTTTTTCGTTAAGAGAGATATCATCCCTGTGCTTTGAGAAAAGAGGGGTCATCTCCCTCTGCAGAGCCTGGATGGAATCATTGGTATTGGCCCCGCTGAGCGGTCCCATGGCCCGCTGTACCTTTGACAGCAGCTCACCGGTAAATTCGAGGGCCCGTATGGTATTATCAAAGGTGGGCTCCTCAGTATTGTCTATGATGGCATTTACCTCTGCCATCTCTTCCTCCATACCTTTCAGGTAGGCAGGTTTAAAATGTTCAAATTTGATTTTGTCAAAGGGCGGAACCTCATAAGGTGTATCCCAGTCACAAAAAAACGGGTTTTCACAATTCTCTTTTTTGCAGGAGATGGTTCCGATAGAAACAATCAGAAACATAATAAACAGCTTTTTCATAGTGGTTGGTGTTTGTTTTTGGCAGGATAAAATTAATTAATAAAGCCAAAGTACAAAAGAAACAGGCAGTGGGTGAGGTGTTTTGCAGCACATGTCTGCCGCTATGCCTACCGGAATTCTATAAGCGGATCACCCTTGCTGACTTTATCGCCGTTTTTAATGATCAGCCTGTTAATAACAGCGTCACGGTCAGACACTACTTCACTGAATGTTCTGCCGCTGAGTATATACATGACTATCTCTCCTTTGCTGACCTCCCTTCCGGCTGTCAGAGGTTCCTCTTCTGAGCTGTAGGTGCCTGTTGTTCCGGAGTATATGAAAGCTATACCATCTTCATGAGCTGCAAGAAGCTTTTTGCTGGTGACCTTTGCAGGAGCGCTGACAGAGAGAGCTGCCTTCCTGTCCTCTATCTCCTTTATGAAGCGTTTTGCAGCCACCCCTGACCGGTAGTCTCTGTATTGTCTGTCATGCATCGCCAGTTCAAAGAGCTCTTCGTCATCCTCCCCGGGTGACCAGCCGTTATCCTCCATCTCTTTCCGATAGCCTTCCAATGCATCAGGATAATTATCCTGCGGGTTGCCTTCGTAAAATTCCAGACCCTCATTTTTAGCAAGCTGTATGAGTTCAGGTGCCAGGGGTCCGGGAAGGGTACCTGCCCGGCCGAGAAGCATATCCCAGGTGTTGGGATCTATCATAGAAAAACGGTCCTTGCCGTTTACCCGGGAGACAATGTTCATCAGAGCCACATTCTTAACATACTGGCTGAAGGGTGTTACCAGCGGAGGGTATCCCATCATGGGCCAGATGTGTTCCACCTCCCTGAAAAGCCATACTACCAGTTCGTCTTCAGAGAGCTCGGGTTTGTTCTTTGCCTTCAGGGCCGCGTTGATGCCCTGGTGTACACCCTTAAGGTCAGCCATCATGCTGCCCATCATGCCTCCCGGCAACCCGGAGCCTATGAGGAGTGAGGTCATCTGCCTGTTGCGGGTATCGATGAAGAAACCAAGGAAGTCGTCAATGAACTCCTGTGTCAGCGATCTCACCTTCATGTAGGCATCCATATTAATCTCAGGAACGTCAAAGCCTGCATCTTTCATCACTGCATGGATGGCGATAATATCAGGGTGGACCATACCCCAGCTGAGAGGCTCCATAGCCACATCGAGGTAGTCAGCGCCGGCCCTGGCCACCTCAAGCATCGAAGCCACGGACATACCGGGTCCGCTGTGGCCGTGATACTGAACAATCAGTCCGGGATACTTGCTTTTGATCCTTTTCACCAGTTCACCAAGGGAAGCAGGTCTTCCCACGCCGGCCATATCCTTAAGACATATCTCGTCGGCACCGTATTCAACCACCCGGTCGACCACTCCCATGTAATAATCCACCGTATGCACCGGTGAGCTTGTTATTGAGAGGGCGGCCTGGGAGATCATTCCTGCCTCGCGTGCATATCTGACAGAAAGTTCCAGGTTACGGTGATCATTCAGTCCGCAGAAAGAGCGTGCAATGTCCACTCCCTGGGCTTTCTTGACCTTATACATGAGTTTCCTGACATCTGCCGGAACGGGGTACATCCTTATGCCATTCAGGGCTCTTTCAAGCATGTGTGTCTGTATGCCGGCCCCGTTAAACGTCTTTGTCCATTCCCTGACAGCCTTATTCGGGTTTTCCCCGAAGAGAAGCTGAACCTGTTCAAATGCGCCGCCGTTGGTCTCTATGCGGTCAAAACATCCCATATCGACAATATGCGGGGCAACCGCGGTCAGCTGATCGACCCGGGGCTGATATTTGCCGGACGACTGCCACATATCACGATAAACAAGACTGAATCTTATTTTTTTCTTCATAATTGCGAAATTCCCGGATTTTTTTAAAGGTTCCGATGGCTTTCCCGCGCCAAAGATAATCCTCTTCCGCATGTAACGCCTGATAAATGTCAATTTTTAACAAAGAAGATACCCGGGGGGGTATCTTCTTTTAACCTAAATCTATTATGTAAAAGGTGGCCCTGGGGCCAGAAGTCAGTTGTTGCCGGAACATTGAGAAATGGCATAGTTAAGCCATATGTTTTCGATATAATTCCTGCAATTCATTTTAAGCCCGTTTAATATTGTCCTGCGCAGGTCTTTCGCCTCCCGGAGGTCAGGGTTGGCGGTGAGAATTAACCCGGTAAGGTGCAAGCCCCTGATATAATCCTTCCTCTCGATATATGATCTTACAAGATCCAGCGCGGAGTCTATTCCGGTAAGTCCGATGACATCCTCGCTGACAGATGAAAGCGGCAGGGAGTACATGGAAGAGGGGTTCTCGTCAAACCAGCCTGCATAGCCTTCATAAATACCTCTTACCGACCATTGTACTGTTCCGTAGGTCTGGTTTATGAACGAATACTCTTCGGGTAACCGTATCTCTCTCATTAATGTAAACCTGTCTTTTCCGGCATTCATTCCCTTTACGGTCTCGTCATGAACATACCTTATGGCGTCTCTGTATCCTCCCGCATAAAAGGATACCTGGTCCCTGCCGCTGAGCCAGGTGCCGTGCCCGGGAAGCAGTACCGCAGGGTCATTGCCGAGGGCTGCATCAAGGGCATGAACATAATCAAGAGCCCACCTTGGCCTGGTGCCCCGGAGGGTATAAAGATTAGGGAATGAGGAGTAATAGTTGTCACCGACAAATACTGATGACATCTCTGGTATGAATATTACAGAATGATCGGGCGTCTCACCCGAGGTGTGCCACAGCTTTATGGTCAGGGTACTTTTCTTTATTTCAAGAGTGTCAGCATAGTATTGTGTGATCCTGGGGTCGCTGATGGTGGTGTCGGGCAGGCTGCCGGTACTTTGTCCGGCCCAGATGGCATTCCTGTGCCGGAAGAAACCCGATAACATTTTCTGATAGCTTATCAGGTCCCTGATTTCTCTCTGTGCGATGACCTTTACCTTGCCTGTATCCGACCACATGTCAGTGTTGTCGCGGTGGTCATTGTGCCCGTGTGTCAGGAGGATGAGGGAGAGAGGATGGTCACTGATTACCTTTCTGAACCACGCGGGATATGCGGAAGCCCCGGCAGGATCAATCAAAATGGAACTGTCACCGTCGAGCAGGAGGTATGAATTACAGGAACCTTCCTGCCTGTACAATCCCGGAATAACCTGCATAAAGTCAAGGTACAGGCCGGAAATCTCTTCAATGAGATCATCCGTGGCGTTGATATTTTCAATCCACGAAGGGTAATTTATCCACATATCCTCAATTATTGCACAGGAGACACTATCGAGCAGGGAGATCCTTCTTCCGGCAGGAATTCTTTGCCCGGCGTGCAAGGGATAACCATTGTCAAGTGGAAGATGTGCCGGTACTGACCCTGCTGTTTTACTCAGGATAACAGCAGTCAGGGCTGCCTGGTGCAAAAATAGCCTCCTCTGCGCTGTGTTGCATACTCCGTAAGCATAAAGGCTGTCTGACAACAGACTGTTCATTGTCTCTGCCCATGCCCGGAATATGCCTGCATCACTTCTTACCGAGAAGATCTCGCAGTTGTAATATGCCAGTATTTTCTTTCTGTCAATAAGAGTCTCGACAACAGGAATATCACCGTATGCCACCTTCGTGATACTAAATATCGGCTCCCAGAAATCACCGGGTTTGTCTCCGGCAGGTATTCCTACGGTATTTGTAAGAAACACGGGTTGAACCACTGCAGCAGCTTCGTTGTCAGGGATGAGCCCGTCAGGTTGTGATAGTATTATTGTCTCCGGGTCGAACCATGCCAGGTATCCGGCCTTTTCGCCGGCAATTTCTTCAGCATATGCTGCAGCAAAAGCTTTGACCGCTAACGGGTAGCCGGCTATTCCCGGACTGAGTTCCAGGTGAGCGGTTGTCACCCCCTGCATATCCGATAGCGCAGCACAATCTACCAGCGCATCTGTGATTACCACATAGACTTCAGCACGGGAGTAGGCGCCGCCGTTATGCCTGAGGCTTTCCACCAGGGCTTTTACATGCCTGATCTGCACGTTGTCAGAGGCATAGGTTACGAGAGCCAGCCTCTCTTTTTCCCCTGCCGGAGGATATGATAATTTACACATGGGTGCTGCACCTATCCCCGGTGAGGTAAAGGAGAGCACGACGACGGTCATAAGAAAGATGAGCGTTTTTTTCATTATTAGGTTCTGTTAGATCCACCGGAGGGTTAAAGATCAGGTGAGAGCATAAGGCACAAACTCAGTTATTAGCGTTACTACTGAATTCTTCAACCATTTTACGGATAACGGCGGCATCGGTCCAGTATATGTCCGAGTTACCGTTCTGAGGCACGGAGCTGCTCATGATGATACGTGACAGAGGCACCTGCTCATCGTCATCTGATTTCAGGGGTTCTGTAACCTGGGCTGCAAAAAACAGGTACCTGCCGTCAGGGGAGAGGGAGGAAGACATGGCATTTGACCCGCGAATGTTAATTTCAGGTCCGAATGGAACAGGCCCTGACCACTCACCGTCATCATTCCTCATAAACAGAAAATAGTTAGCCCTGCCTGGATTATATCCGACCTGTATGTCAGCGATGCAGGCTATCATGAAGCTTTCATCCGGTGCGACATAAACATTATATGGTCTTGTTGTGTCAGTGTTTACCGGTTCAGGAAGCCTGGTGGCTTCCCGGTAAACACCGTCATCGAGCGGAGATCTGAAAAGCTCATGTTTCCCTGTAGAGGGATCTGTCCTGCAAAAATAGACCGTCCTGTCCTTTGTGACGGACGGATAGAACTGGAGCGCACCGTCATTGATACATCCCGGCGGATCATAGGGGTCGCCCCATGTTCCGTCATCAGCCCTGTCTGAAACAAAAATATTCTGATTTGCCCATCCCGGTTTTATCTCCTTGCCTCTCACAGGCATGGTGGTAAGAAAGAAAACTGACTTCCCGTCAGGGGCAAAGCATGGTTCAAAATATGAAAAACGGTTGTCCACGGCAAAAGGGGCAATTACAGGCTCCTGCCACCTGTTACCGTCGTAACGTGTGTACATTATAGTTACCAATCTGCCGGTCGACAGGCCATAGAATATCTCCCTGCCGTCAGGTGAGATGGTAATATCCCTTTCGGTCAGGCCTGTGCATATTATCCCCGGGCCAAACACTTCGGGCTTCTCAGAAGGCAAATTCTCTACAGGGTAGGGTCCGCTGAGCACAGGGAACCTTTCTTTATCCCGGACGCAGGAGGTAATCAGGAGCAGAACCAGCAGGATGGAATACGTGTCAATTCTCTTCATACAGGGTATTATTTTTATTGTTGAATTGATTCTTGCCTGTTTGCCGGAATGAGACCGGTACATTTCGGTTTTATTTTGCGGGAAAGTGCTCTGTTCAGCAATATCTCCCTCTCTTCAATTGCTTTAAGCGTCTGGCTGCCAGCATCATTTATACCCGTTGATCCGAAAGTAGGTCCGAACATATCAATAGTAAGACCGCTATCTCTATATTCTCCCCCAATCAATATCAGCAAATGCTTACTTTTTTTTCCCCGTTTTCGCTTTTTACACCACCTGCGGCTGACACCCGGCTAAATATCCAGGTTATAAGACCGGGGAGGAGAGGCTTTCTGACCCGGCAACCAGCGCCGCCATCCAGGCCTGACGGATAAGAGCGGGTCTGCTGTGGGTAAGCAAACCGGAAAAGGTGCGAACC
>QKGI01000016.1 GCA_003250475.1 Bacteroidota bacterium
ATCGGGTGCCACTACTCAAGGATGTTCCCGAAGTACGGCGTCGGCGGTGCGGAGTTTCCTCATGTTCTTGTGGGGATGGTAGAATCCTGGGGAGGAGAGATAATCGATTACCCCGAGCGACGCCATTGCTGCGGCTTCGGCTTCAGGCAATATCTTGTTCAGGCCAACAGGGGTTATTCGCTTTTTGCATCACGCAAGAAATTTGAGTCCATGGAGCCTTATCAGCCGGATCTTATTATTGCCAACTGCCCGGGCTGCACCATGTTTATGGACCGCTGGCAATACACAATAAATGAAATAGACGGCATAACCTATGGAGCTGACGGGCAGGGAATACCCGTCCTCACTTATGAGGAGGTGGCCGGCCTGGTGCTTGGTTATGATCCATGGGAGATAGGTCTTCAGTACCATAACGTTCAGTCCTTTCCGCTATTCCATAAAATGGGCATCAAAGCTGATCCGGCCGGGAGATTCCTGGCGAAGGACGGGTCAAGGCTGCCTGAACCAGCCAACCTTATAAACGGATGAAAGAAGCATTGAAGCATATTGTTGTTGCCGGTGGCGGCGTAGCAGGGATGGAGGCCGCCGGAGCCCTGGCAGAGATGGGATTCAGGGTGACCCTCGTGGAGAAGAATAATGATCCCGGCGGACACCTCGGACGGTGGCATGCCCTGTTCCCTGACCGGAGACCGGCAGATGAGGTAAGACATTACCTCAGGAAAAGGATTGAACATCGGAACATAAATGTCATCACAGGGACAACAGTAGAAAAGATCAGGCATCATGGCCACGAAGTGGCAGTCGATCTTTCCGGCGGAACAGAAGAGAGGGCAGATGCAGTGATCATGGCAACAGGGTTTGACCTGTTCGATGCAAGGCGAAAGGAAGAGTACGGTTACGGGATATATGACAATGTAATAACCTCCGCAGAGCTTGAGGATCTGTTCAACAACGGCCGCATCGTCAAGGCTGACGGGAAGGAGCCGGCCCGTGTCGGGTTCATCCACTGTGTAGGCTCACGCGATGAAAAGGTAAACAATAACCACTGCTCCAAGGTTTGCTGTGTCACAGCAGTCAAGCAGGCGATAGAGGTAAGAAAAATGATCCCGTCGTGTGAGGTCTTCTGTTTTTATATGGACATGAGGATGTATGGCCCTTACTATGAGGAGCTTTACCGTGAGTCACAGGAAGTTCATAACGTCAACTTTATCAGGGGCAAAGTATCGGAAGCATCTGTCAATATAAACAACAGGCTGGTCATCAAGGTTGAAGACACTCTTGCCGGCCGTCCGTTGAAGATGGAGCTCGACCTGATGGTCCTTATGGTAGGAATGGAGATGTCAGCTCCGGGAGCAAAGTGTGCCGCAGCATCAGGATTACCAGCCGGAATCAACAGGTTCCTGGAGACTGCCGATCATCACTTCGGTAACAACCTGAGCAGTATGAAAGGTGTCTTTTATGCCGGCACATGCACTGCCCCGATGAATATTACAGATACGATATCCCATGCCCGCGCAGCTGTGGAGGAGACTGTAAGATATCTTAACCGGAGGTGAGCATGGATCAGGCAAATAAATTCGGTTTTACAATCAACCGCAGCAGGCTTATCGATTATGACAGATCGGACCGTAAGGTAAGAGATTATGTCACTCTTATGGAGCCGAGTTTCAGACTCTGCTTTGCCTGTGGGGGATGTGCCGCCACCTGTACGGCCGGGTATCATAAGTCATTTAACCTCAGGCGGATGAATACATTGATACGGCGTGGAGAGATTGAGCCTCTGCGCGAAGAGGTAACACGTTGTATGCTGTGCGGCAAATGCCTGCTGGTATGCCCGAGAGGTGTGAACACTAGAAATGTGGTTGCTGCCGCCGCCGCTGCAATAAGGAAACTTGACAGGAATGAACTCTGAACTGTTTATCATACCGTTTAACCTGGGTTTGTATTTCATACTTATCTACAGCGTCGTACGAAGCACAGTCTGGTTCCGCGACCTGTCGCGCTCTGACAAGCTGCGACTGCAGAGAGGTTTTTTCGGCAGACCTTTTATGCAGAGCATCAGGGAGATATTCATGGAGAGCCTGCTCCACAGGAAAATTTTTCGCAAGAACCCTGTGCTGGGCTATATGCACATGAGCCTGGCGTTCGGATGGTTCCTGCTCATAGTATTCGGCACGATTGAAGCGGATTTCTTCGGGGAGAGACATCTCAACCCCCCTTCTCATGCCATATTCTTCCGTTGGTTCAACCCCGGTCACGGGGATACAGGTTTTGCCAGTGTCTATAATTTCTGGATGGATCTGCTGCTGGCATTCATACTCTCGGGATTACTTCTTGCCATGATAAAGAGGTTCATCCCCGGCATGATGGGAATGAAGAAGACGACACGGCATACATGGGTTGACCGCCTTGCTCTGATAAGCCTGTGGCTCATCTTCCCTGCCAGGCTCTTTGCCGAGAGCTTCACATGCGGTGCCAACGGGAGTGGCAGCTTCCTTACAGGTAATCTTGGAGCTACCCTGGCCTCTTTCCTTCCCGCTGCCCAGATAGCACCCTGGTTCTGGTGGCTCTATTCACTCGCACTGGGAACCTTCTTCTTCCTGCTGCCGGTTTCAAGATACTTTCATATACCTGTTGAATTGTTCCTGATATTCATGCGCAACTCCGGAATTACCACCGGTGACAGGTCATCCTCATATACCGAAGTACAGACTCATGCCTGCTCTTCGTGCGGGGTGTGTATCAGCGTATGTCAGATGAGCTATGCTGCAGGGATACATAATATACAATCGGCTTACTTCATCAAAGGACTGAGGAATGACAGGGACATTTCTGCCATCACTGCAAACTGCCTTATGTGCGGCAGATGCGAGGAGGTCTGTCCGGTGGGTATTGAACTGGGACCCATGCGTCTTATTGAGAGAAGACAGGGTGAGAGACAGGATTCCATACCGGGTTTCCTTGAAAGGTACTCCCTGACAAGAAAGAGAAGCACGATAGAACGCCTGCCCACACAGTCATACAGTTACCTGGAAAGAGAGGATCCTGCCCGGGCTGACGTACTGTTCTTTGCCGGGTGCATGACACATCTCACTCCTTCAGTGATTGCTGCAATGAAAAAGATCATGGAGAGTGCAGGTGTCAGGTACCGCTTTATGGATGAGAAAGGAGGCGTTTGCTGCGGACGCCCCCTGATGCTTGCCGGAAGAGACAGGGAGGCACGGGAGCTGATCAACCACAACTCCGATATTATATGGAAGTCAGGTGCAAAGATACTCGTCACATCCTGCCCTATATGCTACAAGGTCTTCAGGGAGAGCTATTACCTTGAAGCACAGGTGATGCATCATTCTGAATTCATGAAAAACCTTATCGAGGAGGGCTCTCTGCGCCTCGGATACCTTCACAGGAAAGTGGTCTATCATGACCCCTGTGAGCTTGGACGCGGATCAGGAATATATGAAGATCCCAGGTCTGTGATAAGCTATGTCGCCGAACTGCAACAGGCTACGCAGGAAAAGAACATGTCACTCTGTTGCGGAGGGAGCCTTGGCAACCTCACGCTGGCATCAGGTAAACGTGCCCTGATAGCGGCTGACGCAGCAAAAATCCTGACTCAATCATCCCCCGACGAACTTATCACTGCCTGTCCGCTATGTAAGAAGACTTTCGTCCAGGCCACTGACACAAAGGTGAGCGACATAGCCGAACTGGTGGCGGCAGCGCTTCCCGAACCGGCCAGGAAAGCCAGGAGCAGGATCAGAAGGATGACCGCCCGGACACTGGCTGACGGTTGAAAACTTTTTCAGCGACTGTAAATATTTGATTTTTTGCTGTTTCATATGTCGCTAATTTGATTTTACTTTGGCGCCATAAAATTTCGGGTGAACTCTGGAATGGTTTTTGACGTTTTTTTCGATGTGTTAAACTTTCCCGTATTATGAAGAAAATAATGAGAATATTGGGAGTCGTTGCCCTGGCAGGGGTTGCCGGCATCACTGCCTGCAACCATGAAGGCGCAACTGACGATAGTAAACTGCAGGGTAAAACTGACAAAGCAGCAGGACAGGAGATGGGGGTGGAGTTGCTCATTGCAGAGGCAGATCTCATTCAGGTTGATGATAATCCTCAGTATAATACAGCCGAATGGCTGTTCACGGTTAAGAAACCCGGGCGCTATGACGTGTGGCTTTCCAGCCTCACATGTGATACTCTCCAGCTTAGTTATGCTGAGAATGTTATTATAACTGCCGGAGACTCGCGTCTTACCAAAAGACCTGTCGGTGATGAGATAGTCACTGACGACAAGAGTGTAAAGGAGCCCTGGTACAGGGCGGATTCACATATGGGTTCAATTTTTTTCAGTAAGCCCGGCGAATACCAGATACAGGTTATAAGTGACAAGGTGGAGCCCCATAGCTCTGACCTTTCTGATCTCAACATCAATAAGCATACGCTTATTAATTCGCTGATACTGAAACCTATGATCAACTAACCGTGATTAGTTAAGTATTTCAGTTAACGCTTTGTTTCCACCCATTTCCTTGCATTGATAAACGCTGTTATCCACGGCGTTGTGTCATCGTTGCGCCTGTCAGCCGGATAATAGCCGCATTGCCACGGAAAGTATGCTCTTTCAAGATGCGGCATTATTGCAAGGTGTCTGCCATCAGCTGAACAAATCCCTGCTGTGTCATACATTGATCCGTTGGGATTGGCAGGGTATTGGCTCTTGCTGTACTTTACGACAATATTATATCTCTCCTCCGGGTATGGCAGGACAAACCTCCCTTCCCCATGTGCTACCCAAATTCCCAGTTCCATTCCTTCAAGCCCTTCCAGCATAATGGAATTACCCGGATAGACCTTCACTCCCAGGAAATCAGATTCGAACTTGCCTGAAGCATTACGGTCAAGATGTGGCATCTCTTCATGTTCAGGAACAATGAGTCCAAGCTCAGCCATCAGCTGGCAGCCGTTGCAGACACCCAGGGAGAGGGTGTCTTCCCGTCCATAGAAATTCTCAAGAGCTATCCGTGCTTTTTCGTTGTACTTGAAGGCCCCGGCCCAACCCCTGGCAGAACCCAGTACATCCGAGTTGGAGAATCCCCCAACGAAGACTATCATGTTCATCTCTTCAAGTGTCTCCCGGCCTGAGATCAGGTCAGTCATATGCACATCTTTGACATCGAAGCCGGCGAGCCAGAGTGCGTATGCCATCTCCCTGTCGCCATTAACACCCTTTTCCCTGATGATGGCAGCCTTGATGCCCGATAAATTCTTCCGGTCAGGTGTTATCCCCAGCGCAGCAAAACTGCCATCATAGTTATTAAGATGAAACTCAAGCGCCTTGCTGCCATGGTTGTCATATCGTTCTCTTGCCAGTTCCGGTCTGCATTGCCGGCTGTCGAGCAGGTAGGAACTATGGTACCACAATGACCGGTATTCGTCAATGTCAAACTCAAAACTCCGGCTGCCGTTTGTTAAGAATATCTTCCTTTCACCGGCCGGTTGCCCGATATTGCAGAACCGGATGCCTCTTTCCAGCAGGAACTCTTCTGCCTCTGCTTCGTCGGTTACCTGTATGATCACACCGGGGTTCTGGCTGTAGAGAAGCTTCACGGTGTCGTCTTCGCCAATTTCGGTGAGGTTCACCACCATGCCGCCATCACGGTTTGAGAAGCACATCTCAAGCAGGGTCGTTATCATACCTCCGGCAGAGATATCATGCCCCGCCAGGATCATATCATTTTCTATCATCTCCTGCAGGGTCTGAAACACCTCCTTAAAATAACCGGCATCAGCCACGGCAGGTGCCTCAGTCCCAAGGCTGCCAAGAGTCTGGCCCAGGGTGCTGCCGCCGAGCGAGAATGGCATTGAGCTCATATCGATATAGAATATGGCTGTGGCAGGATCATTTTTCAGTACCGGTTCCACTATAGAGCGTACATCTTTCACCTCACCGGCGGCGGTTATGATCACTGTACCGGGACTGTACACCACACCCTCCGGGTATTTCTGTGTCATTGAGAGGCTGTCTTTTCCCGTCGGTATATTTATCCCAAGCTCCAGGGCGAAGTCGGAGGCAGCCCTGACAGCTTCATACAGCCTTGCATCTTCACCCGGGTTTTTACAGGGCCACATCCAGTTGGCAGAGAGTGAGACACTCTTCAGTCCGTCGGCCAGCGGTGCCCAGACGATGTTGGTAAGAGCCTCGGCAATGGAAAGCACCGATCCGGATGCAGCATCAATCAATCCTGCAGCAGGGGCATGCCCGAGGGCTGTTGCCATGCCTCTCTTTCCGCGGTAGTCGAGTGTTATGGCTCCGAGATTGTTGAGCGGCAGCTGAAGTTCACCGGCGCATTGCTGCTTTGCCAGTCTCCCGGTCACCGAGCGGTCTACTTTATTGGTAAGCCAGTCCTTGCACGCCACCTCTTCAAGCTGCAGGACGGCAGGCAGGTATCTTACCGGGTCATTGTTGTCATATTTTATATCCCTGAACTGTGCCGCCAGGGTTATGTCATTCATCACCGTACGGGGTGGCTTGCCGAAGAAATCGCTCAGCTGCAGGTCAATAGGTTTCTCGCCGGTGACTGTGTTATAAAAGGTGAACTGGTTGTCGCCGGTCACCTCACCGATAATATATATAGGGGCGCGTTCACGATCGGCAACGGCAGTCAGCGTGCCTACATCCTTCCTGTTCATGACCAGTCCCATCCGTTCCTGGGATTCGTTGCCTATTATCTCCCTGGCTGACAGGGTAGGATCGCCAAGAGGCAGCTTGCTGATGTCAATAATGCCGCCGGTAGCCTCTACCAGCTCTGAGAGGCAGTTGAGATGGCCCCCGGCACCATGATCATGCAGGGAGATGACCGGATTGAGGTCACTCTCTGCCATAGCCCGGAGAGCATTGTAAACCCTCTTCTGCATTTCAGGGTTGGCTCTCTGGACAGCATTGAGCTCGATAGCACTGTCATAAGCACCGGTGTCGACAGAGGAAACAGCTCCGCCACCCATGCCTATCCTGTAGTTGTCGCCGCCGAGAAGCACGATAACATCACCCTTCTCAGGAGTATCCTTGGTGCTGTCTTCACGCTTGCCCAGGCCGATACCGCCGGCAAGCATAATCACCTTGTCAAATCCGTATCGTCTGGCTCCTTCATCGTGTTCAAAAGTCAGTACCGACCCGCAGATAAGCGGCTGGCCAAATTTATTTCCGAAGTCACTGGCACCATTTGAAGCTTTGATAAGTATCTCCTCCGGAGTCTGGTAAAGCCATTGCCGGGGCTGTGTGTTTTTCTCCCATTCGCGGGGGCCATCGGGTCTGGGATAAGATGTCATGTAAACTGCTGTACCGGCAACCGGGAGAGACCCTTTGCCTCCGGCAATGCGGTCACGTATCTCACCACCTGTCCCTGTTGATGCACCATTGAAGGGCTCAACGGTGGTAGGGAAGTTATGCGTCTCAGCCTTCAGAGTCAGAACCGAGTTGATCTTCCTGGTGTAAAAGAAATCAGGGATATCCTGCCGGGCCGGTGCAAACTGCTCCACCTCCGGACCCTCAAGGAAGGCACAGTTATCCTTGTATGCCGATATCACATGGTTGGGGTTGGTCTCAGTGGTCAGACGTATCATCCTGAAAAGTGAGTTATCGTGTTCTTTGCCGTCGATGACAAAGGTGCCGTTGAATATCTTGTGACGGCAATGTTCAGAGTTGACCTGTGAGAATCCGAAGACCTCACTGTCGGTCAGTTTTCTGCCCAGGTTGCGACTCAGGCCTTCAAGATATGCTATCTCCCCGTCGCTGAGAGCAAGCCCCTCAAGGATGTTGTAAGCTGCTATATCATCTATCTCCCTCACGGGTTCAGGGTCATGGTGAATGGTAAAGATATCCTGGTCGAGTCCATGATAAACACGTTGTAACATAGGGTCATGCAGAGGCTCTTCCTCTTCGGAGCGGAGATATTCTTCAATCCGCACAATACCGGTGACAGCCATGTTCTGGGTTATCTCCATGGCGTTGGTGCTCCAGGGAGTGATCATCTCACGCCTGGGGCCAACGAATGTGCCTGTGACCGATGTGCTTTCCAGCAGGCGGGCATTACCGAAAAGCCAGGATAACCTGTCGCACTCTTCAGGTGTAAGCTGCCGGTTCAGTCCTGCAGCAATGATCTTTACCGGAGAGGCTTCAAAGAATAGGATGTTATTGGTGGTCATAAGATACTTATAAGTAGCAAGTTACGGACAAAGGCCCTTTCTGGAAAGGCCCTTCCAAAGATAATAAAACAACTTTATGCGTTGAAAGAAACTATGCACGTGGGTGATAACTCACCTGCCGATGCCTTCAGAATATGTTTCCAAGGCCCTCTTCCTTGCCGGGTCATGGTCAATGATCCGCCCAGGATACCGGGGAGTATCCACTTCGGGGACCCACATTTTTATGTATGTCATATCCGGGTCATACTTCCTTGTTTGCTCTTCAGGATTAAAGATCCTGAAGTAGGGTGCGGCATCACATCCTGATCCTGCTGCCCACTGCCAGTTACCGTTATTTGATGACAGCTCGTAATCGAGCAGCTTTTCGGCAAAGTAAGCCTCTCCCCAACGCCAGTCTGTAAGGAGATGTCTGGTCAGGAAGCTGGCAGTAATCATCCTCACCCTGTTGTGCATAATACCGGTGGCATTCAGCTCGCGCATGCCGGCATCCACAATAGGATATCCGGTCATGCCGCGGCACCATCTGTCAAACTCCTCCTCGTTATTACGCCAGGTGATATTGTCGTACCTGCTCCTGAAGGAATTGTCAACCACCTTCGGGAAATGCCACAGGATACTCATAAAAAACTCGCGCCAGATAAGTTCATTAAGCCATACCTCATTCAGCATACGGCCAATGTTGACGAGGTGCCTGATGCTGATGGTGCCGAACCGAAGATGGACACTCAGCCTGCTGGTTCCTTTCAGGGAGGGAATATCCCTTGTCAGGTGATAATGCCGGATAATACTGTCGTCAACAACGGGGGCAGAATAACGAAAACCTGTGTCATGAAACCCAAGCTCCGGCAGGGTGGGGACATGCTGAGGATTGGTGTGCATGAAGTTACCGGTCAGCCTGTGTGAAGGCACTTCGTCAACGGAAATCGTACCAAGTTCTCTTTTCCAGCTCCTGGAATAGGGCGTGAAGACAGTATAAGGCTTTCTGTCAGGTTTCAGAACATCGTCTTTTTCAAAGATCACCTGGTCTTTGAAGGTGTGGAAAGGTATTCCTGAGGCACTCAGTAATTTACCGATCATTTCATCACGACCGACTGCATAGGGTTCATAATCATGATTTACATATACTGCTTTCACGTTGAATTCTGTCAGCATGTGTTCAAAAACCTTCTCAACCGTATCATGGAACACGAGCAGTGATGATTGCGCAGCGGTGATCGTTGCCTGGAGCTGCCGGAGGGCTCCGAGAATAAACTCTATACGACGGTCATAACGGTTGTCGAGCCTGGAAAGGATCTCCCTGTCAAAAATAAACAAAGGGATGACCCGGTACCCGGACTTCAGTGCCTGGAAAAGCCCGGTATTGTCTTCGATGCGCAGGTCGCGCCTGAACCAGAAGAGGACTATGGGTTCCCTGCTGTTCATTGCCCGGGAGCTTTACCTGTAACCTACAGCTGCATATCCCACCCAGTGAGTCAGCTTTGCAGGGGCGGTGACGCCCATGCCGATATCGCTTACAGGTATGGGAGCCGATGCAATACTTGTCGAATATCCTGCAGGTATGCCTGTCAGTTGTATCCCTTCAAGGCCTGAGATCCTGTATGCTGTCAGTAATCCGAGCGGGACGGCATACCTTCCGCACCATGTCCATTTATATTCACGGAAGTCGGTCTCCTGGACGGTGCATTCACTGAATTCCTTTATCTTATCACCCGTGAGGTTTCCGGCCAGCATCGTATTCATGATGTTGTTTTCATACTCCACAGCCTTGAGGTAACCTGCCGTGTCGACCCCGAAACGGTCATAGTTTTTCCCGCCCCAGTCCTCATTTCCATAGTGGACGGCATCGGTTGAGATCAGGACAGACCACCCCGGCCCCCAGGCAAGGCCTGCCTCTGACATGGTTGATATGATCGCTTCAGAAAGTGATGAGGCAATCTCCTCCATCCTCTGGAATGACATTGCAGGTACGATTATCGGAATGATCTGAACACTTTTGTTGTAATGTTCAAGGAAGGGCACCAGGGCCTCCAGGGAGTGCTCCACCGCCTGGAGGCTGTCATGCACAATGAACTGGTCTTCCGGGAGTCTGCTCATTATCGAATTCTGAAGACCGGAAACAGGGATTGTTCCTCCGGGACTCTTCCAGTAAGCGTATGAGCCAAAGACAATTTTTCCTTCCAGGCCAAAGTTCCTGGCTTTATGACCCACTCCGAACATTATCACTATATCAGACTTTACGTGCTGAAGCAGGGCAGGGTAGAGATACCCCACGTACGAGTAATCATCATGCGGCGATATTGCCACCCTGAACAGGTCATCCGGGCCAAACCGGGCTGATGCTTCCGCAAGTTTTTCTGTCTGCAGCCTCTCAATCCTTGACAGGATACTGTCTGTCTGCCGGCTTTGGGTTGCGAAGCCGACTGTGTCGACTGGCGGTCTGACAGATGAAACGTTGATTTTGTGTCTGCAGCCAGTCATCATAATGATGCCTGACATAAGGAGTATTATTATCCTTTGAGCTTTCATTATAAAATTGTTTGATTAAAAAGTCCTTTTGTCAAAGATCCGTATACTAAAGTCAGTCGCTCTGACGAGTATCAGCATGCCTGTTTCCGCGTTTCCTGCCTGTTCGTGTAAAGATAAATATTATCAGCAACAGGAAAACCGCTACTATGAAGAATGGAATGACCAGGGAGAGGAGCGAGGTGCCTGCCGCCGCTGCGTTTTCAACGGTACTGACCACAGGGTTCCCGATACCGGCTGTGAACTTTGTTGATGCCAGGCGCGTGATGGCGCTGCCGCTCTGGATCACTGCTGCGCTGCCTCCACCCAGGGCAGCGCCTGCAAGCCATCTGATGATTCCGTTGTCAACAGGCAGTACCGAGGTAAGCAGCAGGGTACCAGCAACAACAGCCATAGGTGTGGCTATGGTGTCAAGCAGGTTATCAACCAGCGGGATGTAGTATGCCACAATCTCTACTATCGTCGCGGTCCCCAGCAATACTATAGCGGTCCATGAAGAGAGCCACTGGAAACTCTCATTCAGCGGCAATATGCCGCTTTTTGCTGCGATGGCAGCCACGAGCATGGGCACAAAAACCCGGAAACCCGTGCTGGCAGCAAGGCCGATACCTATGGCAACTGCAGAGATAAGCTCAGTATTCATGCAGTCAGCTTTAATGAGTGTTTACTGTTGACTATCCTGACCTGTCATCTGCATGGCAGGAGGGAATTTTCACGTAAAGCTTTAATAAGTGCTTCTTCAAAGGTATAGAATGTTCCGGATTTACCCTTCCGGGGTCCGTCGAATATGCCGTTTGTGATAAAGATAAAACCGTACCTGCCATCAGGTTCGAAGAAGAAGTCAGACACCAGTCCGTAAGCGGAACCGGTATGCCCCATCATGTGAGCCTCCGGTGGCAGTGCATCGCCAGCCTCCGGAACAGGGAGAATGTGAACGCTCAACCCCCGGCTACCGGGCCTGCTGTCCTCAACGTCGCCGTTGGATCCGTTGTAAACCCACTGCTGCTTATGCATCAGCTTAATACTTTTTTTAGAGACTATTGTTTTGCCGTCGAACTTGCCCTTGTTGATATGCAGAACCATGATCCTGGCAAGCTCCCCGGCAGAGATTCTCAGACCTCCCTGCGGTGAGAAGACGGCGGCATTGGTGCCGGTTATATAACCCGAGAAGTCACGTGGTGACGCCATGACACCCTTGAAATCGTCGGTCTGGGGAACCCACCTGCCATCCTCGTTCCGGTATATAACTGCAAGATTGTTAATATCTTTCAACCCTTCCGGGATGTATGAGCCTGTAATCCCAAGAGGTATGAACAGATTCTGCTGTATGAAATCCTCGAATCTCTGACCTGTTATATTCTCTATGACCGTACCGGCCAGGCCGAAGTTGGCATTGCAGTAGGTGTAGTACTCTCCCGGGGCCTCCTGACGCCACATATCTTCGGTATAATACTTTCCTCCGGGAACAAGCAGCTCTGAGAATGAAGGGGGATTGCTTACATTATTATATGAGGCCATCAGGAACCCGTCATATCCGCTTCCTTCGTTGACGGAACCGGTATGCAGAAGAAGCATCCTGACCGTGATGGGCTCATCAGGATGAAAAGGATTTCTGAGGGTGAAACCGAGGTATGAGCTGACGTCTCTGTCCAGATCCAGCTCCCCGCTGTCGACAAGCTTCATCATAGCCGTGGTCATGACGAATTTTGAGATGGATGCGATGCGGTATTTGGTATCTTCTGTCACGGGGAGGTTACGTTCGATGTCGCGTAACCCGGCATGATAGGTGCCGGTGATCTTGCCGTCGCAGACTGTGGCAACGGATAATCCGGCCAGGTTAAAGTCATTTCTGATTTTTTCAACTGCCTGTTGCATCTGCCCCCTGGCAGGAAGCAGTGTACCAATAAGAATCATTACCAATAATGTTTTTTTCATTTCTGCTACGGTGTTATTTATTTTTTTACAATGGCCAGGGTGGCAGCGGAGCTCCCGGCCGGAGTCCTGAGGACACAGATATAAAGCCCCGGCGAAAAGCTATAAGCATCCAGTGAAACCTGTAAGGTGCCCGGGTCGGCCATTCCCGCAGCCAGTGTTTTTACGGCCCTTCCTTCCATGTCATAAAGAGTCAGTGTATAACCGCCATAACCGGTGATGTGGCAGGTTATCAATGATCTCTCTGACACCGGGTTTGGGGCAATACTTAATATTTTAACCCGGGAGAGATCCTCGGCAATACCCGCGTCATCTGATGATGTTGTTCCTGAGACGGCCTCCTTTATGCCGCTCCAGAGTTCAGGTCTGCCTGCTTCATAGCTCAGCGCCCAGATACCTATTCCTGCCAGCTGCCTGGTAAGGGCAAAGCCTGTCTTCAGCCTGAGGCTGAGGCTGTCTTCGAACCACATCTGTCTCCATCCGGAAGTGTTCTGATAGCTCAGCCAGGGGACCGAGGTTGCATTATCAAAGGTCTTCCCATAACTGGCTACAAGAGGCAGGGTGGAGTAGTAGACTCTTGAGGTCCCTGAACCTGTCGTTGCGGATTTTCGCTCGCTGCTTGTTACCGGCCAGTCGTAACCGTACCACGGTACGCCCAGCAGCAGTTTACCCTGCGGTACCCCGGCATCAAGATAATCCTCGTCAATGCTCCTTGTAATATTGTAATTCTCACCTGCCAGTGGTGCAACAGGGCCTGCGGTGGCTGATCCGCTCCAGTAATAGTTATACCCCATCATAATAACATAATCACATATCTCTGCCAGAGCCTGCAGATCCCATCCGTCAGACCAGTTGACAGCCGGTGTTGCCAGGGAGATCTCTGCCTGGGGCAGTTCGGCTTTTATACCCCTGACTGCACGCCTGCAGAATTTGACCATCTCTGATTTCATGGCGGACGGAACACTCTCAAAGTCGAAGTTTACCCCGTCACCATTGCGTGACTTGAGCTGGTAAACAAGAGCATTGATCAGGGTCCATTGCTTGACAGTATCTGTCAGCAGCTCAGTGTTGCGTGCCTGGCCGAAGTTTGTGACCGTAAGCATCACTTTAACGCCTCTCTGGTGTGCGTAACTGATCAGGGGGGTTGTGTCCCATCCTCTCAGGTTGCTGTAGGCGCCGGTTGCCGTGTCTACCTCAAAGCTGAAATAGGCTATATGAGTTAGTGCGTCATAGTCATACGAAAGGTAAGCAGAGGAATTGGCCCAGTATGGATGCCAGCCATATACCATAAATGACGGGTCTCCGGCAGCCCTGCTCTTAAGTGTGACTGGAGTCTCATATGAGACATCACCGGGTAGGGGTATCGTATCAAAAACACCTGAATAGTATTCACTCTCGGCCTGGTGAATCCCCACAAATGAGGTATCATTTTCCTGGCCTGCAGCCCCGATAAGGACTATGGCAGACAGGATCACGGCAAATATTAACCTAAGATGCATGCATGTCAGGACTAAGGTTTGTCTCAGGTAGTCTTGAAATACTTTTTATAAATCTCCATGTTGCGTTCCAGCAGTGTCACTGAAACCTCATAGGCTTTCTGGCTGTCTTTGTCTCTCAATGCTTCAAGGAGTTCACTCTGGTATTTCATGGTGTAATCCTTTTCGCCCTCTATATTCCCGTAAATAAGGTTTCTCATTCTCGGCAGCAGCGAATAGACCGGTTCAAGGCTGATGATGACTATCGGGTTACCTGTTGCCTTTGAGAGGTTCATATGAAAGCGGTTGATGAGGTCAACCTCCAGCTGGGTATTGTCAGGGTTACATTTCTCCAGTTCATGCTGGTTTTTCTGCAGGGTCCTTATGTCCTCCTCGGTACGGTTTCTTGAGGCAAGACGTGCAACCTCCGGTTCAAACAGGCGGCGCACTTCAATGATCTGTAAGATAAGGTCGGAGTTAAACCTGAGGTCGTAAAAGAGGTGCAGCGAATTAATAGCATCTTCTATTTTCAGTTCAGATATATACATCCCGCTCCCTTTCCGGATATCGATGAGTCCACGAGCACTGAGACGTCTGAGAGCCTCCCTGAGGGCAGTACGGCTGACGGCAAATTGGGTGCACAGTTCTTTCTCCGTGGGCAGCTTGGATCCCGGCAGAAGCTTCTTCTGTCTTATGGCCTCCTCAATTCTCCTCTCAATTTTCTGGCTGAGAGTGAGGCCTGAACCGATTTTACTGAAGACATCGTTTGTCATTATCAGTTTTTTTGCCAGAGCAGTATCACAACAGTGATACCATCTGTAAGTTTATTTATAGTTTTCCCTGTAAAATTCCAGGGCTTTTTTTACTGATCCCTGCTCCATAAGCAAAATCCGGGCAGCCTCTCTCTGGATATTAAGCTCCTCAACGATCATCCTTGTGCCTCTTTCAATAAGCTTTTTGTTTGTAAGCTGCATGTTAACCATCTTGTTGCCTTTAACCCTTCCCAGCTTTATCATGAGGGTGGTGGTTATCATGTTGAGAACCATCTTCTGGGCTGTGCCTGCCTTGAGCCTGGTACTGCCGGTGACGAACTCGGGACCAACGACGACCACGACAGGAAATTCAGCTGCCTCCACAACAGGTCCTTTGGGATTACAGGTGATACACCCTGTAAGAATACCATTCTCCCTGGCTTTCTGCACACCGCCGATAACGTAAGGGGTGGTGCCCGATGCAGCAATGCCGATGACGGAGTCTTTTGTGTTTATGTTGAAAATCTCAAGCTCACTCCAGGCTTTCGACATGTCATCTTCAGCCGACTCCACTGCTTTACGCAGGGCTGTCTCTCCTCCGGCAATAAGACCTATGACAACAGTGTCAGGCACACCGAATGTGGGAGGTATTTCAGATGCATCCAGAACACCCAGCCTGCCACTGGTGCCTGCTCCAAGATAAAAGAGCCTGCCACCCTTCTGCATCCTGACCAGTATCTGGTTGATCAGTTTCTCAATTTCAGGGATAGCTTTTCTTACTGCAGTATGGACTTTGGCATCCTCATGATTAATGTTTGTAAGCAATTCCTGTACGGTCATCTTATCAAGGTCCTCGAAATTGGAGGGTGACTCGGTAATACTCAGGTCCTGCTTAATATAAGACTGTTTACTCATAATGTCAAATGTGTGGATTCTGAATGTGAAACTTAACCAGGTTCTCCATGGGTGTCTCCGTGAATATTCCCGGCTGTAGCCGGTGCTTCAGGAGCAGCTCCTCAAGAAACGGCCTGAAATGAAACGCTATGCTTCCCGTAAAATGAACAGGGTACTTCCTTGCCTCCGGATAGGAGAGTACATTACGCACGATAAACTCGTCAAAACTTGATGTAATCATCTCCTGCAACTCCTGCACATGGATGTTGTCGGAGATAAACCGGGTGAACTGCCCCAGGAACCTGTTGGGGAACGGCATGTTGTAAACATGGTCAAGGATCTCTGCCGGGGTGAAGGGAAAAGCCTTGAAGAAATTCTCGATAACAATGCCGGGCAACTGTTTCTTCAGCACACCTGCCACAAGCTTTCTTCCTAATACAGCGCCACCGCCTTCGTCACCGAGGATGTATCCCAGTGGTGAAACATTCGAGACGATTTTTTTCCCGTCATAATAGCAGGAGTTGGATCCTGTGCCAATGATACAGGCTATCCCGGGCTCAGTCATACAAAGAGACCTGGCTGCACCTATAAGGTCACTCCCGATAAACAACTGGTCCGTACCGAAAAACTCTGCCAGGGCACTCCTCACTATCTCTGCTTTCGAGGCATTGCTTACGCCGGTACCATAAAAATATATATGTGTTACTCCGGCCCCTTTCATCCCAGGCATCTCCTCTCCAAGGAGACGAATGATCTCCCCGGCAGTAACGAAGAAAGGATTTATGCCGGAAGAGATGTATGACTTCCCTGGATTACCACCGCTGATCTCCTTCCATTCAGTCTTGGTGGAACCACTGTCCGCGATCAGTATCATCTGTATCTTTAACGACTTATTTATTATTACTCAGCTAATTATGAGAAAAAAACACCAACATCAATTTCCTCGTACTCGCTAAGAATAACAAATGTAAATAATTATATTGAATTAATCAGTTTTTTGTCAGATGTATGACATATTTTAAAAAACTTCCTACTTTTGAATCTGATTTATTATGTTCAGAAAAATCATTTCATAATGCGAGTATCACATCCTCTTCATCTGATTCTGCTTATATTAGTGCTGACCTTAACGCAAACCGTGTCAGGCCAGAAAGCCGGACGGGCAGAGCGTGTTGCGGCTTCAAAACTGAAGGGCTGGGTAAGCCCGGTCCCGGAATGGTATTTATCAGGAGATCTGAAGATAGATTCCATCAAAGTCGATGAGAAAAACAGGACGCTGGATATCTGGTTCCCGCCGACACTACTGTTCAACCCTGTCAGGGAAGATACATACGGGAAGCTGATTAATTCTGTGAAGAAAGATCTAGGGAAGAAATTTACAGGTTACGCAGTCACGATGTATACCGGCGGGTTCAATCTTGAAAATCTTATACCAAACTATTTCAGGCATATTCTGCCTCCCGACGAATCGCGCATCCCTAAGACCGGTGATGTCAGGCCGGTACTGGTGACCAGGTCGGGTAAACCGGCGGCAGGGAAAGGTCTTGACGGTAGATATGTCGCTCTGTGGCACAGTCATGGATATTACTTCGACATGCCGCTTGACAGGTGGGAATGGCAGCGTGCAAAGCTATTCGGGAGCGTTGAAGACCTCTCTGTGATGGCCTATACAATTCCCTATCTGGCTCCTATGCTTGAAAACGCAGGAGCTACGGTCTTCCTGCCCCGGGAGAGGGATATACAGGTAAATGAGGTAATAGTGGATAATGACCTCTCGACAGGTAATTCATTATTTGTGTTAAGTGATTCAACTGAGGCTGCGGGTGCCGGCAAAGGCTTCCTTATTAAAGATACGCTTTTCACCGGGGAGAATCCTTTTCAGATGGGGACATCGATAAGGATAGACAAAGGTTCTGCCCTTTATGTGCCTGACATCCCGGAGAGGGGCTACTACGGTGTTACCGTCTCCTATCCCCGCATGGCAGATGATGCTGGCAGGGTGAATGTCAGGGTTACTCACACGGGAGGGTTCACTGACTTCATTGTTGACCAGTCTGTAGGAGGCGGTACCTGGTTGTGGCTTGGTTCCTTCCTTTTTGACGCAGGTGCCGACCCTCAAAGAGGGTCAGTCACCGTAACCGGGTATGACGGCTCACCTGCATATCTTGACGCAATCCGCTTTGGCGGTGGCATGGGCAATGTTGCACGCCGGCCAGCAGGCCAGGTGATCAACAACCAGCGGTCTGTCGATGCCGGCAGCCAGGCACAGTCGCACGACACACTGCAGCCGGACTTCAGCTTCCGTTGGAAGCTAAGCGGCAAACCGAGGTTCGAGGAGGGCGCCAGGTACTGGCTGCAGTATGCCGGCATGCCGGATACACTTGTTTACAGTCCCAATCGCGGGAGAAACGATTACAACGATGATTATATGTCACGGTCGGAATGGGTCAATTACCTGGCTCATAAACCCGACTCTGTGCTTCAGGCAGGACTGGGGATCCCTGTTGACCTCTCCCTGGCATTTCATACCGATGCCGGTATCACTCCCAATGATTCAATCATCGGGACTCTCGGCATTTACTCAACGCTCTCAAACGGAGGGAGATTCCCTGACGGCACCAGCCGGCTTGCCAGTCGCGATCTCACTGACATCATCCAGACCCAGATTGTTGAGGATGTTCGGGTGTTATTCAACCCTGAGTGGACGAGACGTGGACTGTGGGACAGATCTTACTATGAGGCAAGGAAGCCTGATGTTCCTGCCATGTTGCTTGAGCTCCTTTCGCATCAGAACAAGGCAGACCAGAGCTACGGCTTTGATCCCCGTTTCAGATTCCATGTCAGCCGCGCAATCTATAAGGGTATCCTGAGGTACCTGGCCACTGCGACAGGTACCGATTATGTTGTTCAGCCTCTTCCTGTATCACACCTGGCTATCACCCCTCTGGGCGGTAAGAAGGTGAGGATCAGCTGGGAGCCGGTTAATGACCCGCTTGAATCTACAGCAGCTCCCTCATCCTACAGGCTTTACATGCACAGCGGTAATAACGGCTTCGATAATGGCGTGCCATTGAATAACAACTATACAGATATAGAGCTTCCTTCATATGACACTGTTTACAGTTTCAGAGTCACTGCCGTAAATGAAGGGGGGGAGAGTTTCCCTTCAGAAACGCTCTCTGCAGGGATGAGCTCCGGCTCAGGAGACATAGTCCTTGTGGTCAACGGGTTTGATCGTGTCTGCGGTCCGGTCTGGTTTGACCGTGACGGTATGGCAGGAGTGGCATGGTGGAATGACCGCGGCGTAGCCGACAGGTATAATTTCGTAAGCTCCGGCGACCAGTATGATTTTGACCGTAAGTCTCCATGGACTGATGACGATAACCCCGGCTGGGGCGCTTCTTACTCTGACCAGGAGGGAAAGATCATACCGGGCAATACATTTGATTTCACATACCTTCATGGAAAATCAATTATGGCTGCAGGCTTGTCCTTCGTCTCGGTCAGTGACGAGGTGTTTACCGGTGAAGACTTCAACCTGGAACCATGGTGTGCCGTCGACCTCCTTTTTGGTGAGGAGAAGACTACACCATCAGTCCATGACCCGGCAAAGAAGGAATTCCAGATTTACACCCCGGAGTTCCTCAGTACCCTTGACAGGCTAAACGAGGCGTCACTGCCTCTGTTCATGTCAGGGTCGTACCCGGGCACTGACCTGAAGATGAAAGCAGATACCTCAGTAGTGGCAAAAATAAGGAAGACGCTTCACTTCGTTCCCCGTACAGATCATGCAGTACGTTCAGGTAAGGTTTATGCCACCGATATGGCTTCAAGAGTTTTCAAGGGAAGTTACGGTTTCAATACCGGTGAATCGGACGGGATTTATGCCGCTGAGGCTCCTGATGCCATAGAACCGGGCGACAAGCAGTCTGTGACCGCATTCAGGTATTCGGAAAACAATACATCTGCGGCAATAATGCATGACGGCACGGTGAGAACCTTTGTCATGGGTTTCCCCTTTGAGACCCTGGACTCACAGGATCAACGCGATGCCCTGATGAAACAGATCCTTGATTTCTTACTGAAAAGATAATGACGATGATGGATAAGAAGGTAACATGTTTCCTGCCTTTCTCCGATGCGGCTTCAATGGCTGCCACGGTAAGGTCGATGAGGGAGTCGGGAGTAGCAGATAAAGTATTTGTAGTCGGGCCGGCAGGGGACAGTACCAGCCTCACGGATATGGAGGCTGCTTACCTGGAGTCGGAAGGATTTGCATCAACCGGTGCGCTGAAGAAGATGGCGGCAGCGACAGGCAGCAGGTATGTTCTGACCTACAGCAAGGGTTTCCCTCTCGATCTGGGTAAGTTCGCCCTGGCAAGGATGATACAGATATGTGATGACACGGGCGCTGGGATGGTATATTCAGATTATTTTGAGAAGAAGCAGGGTGTTATGTCACCTCATCCTGTCATCGACTACCAGGAGGGAAGCCTGAGAGATGACTTTAACTTTGGCTCGGTTATTCTTTATGATGCCCTGGCTTTCAAAGATGCCTGCAGCCGTATGGATGTTGACTACAGCTTCGCCGGCCTGTATGATCTGAGACTGAAGATATCCCGGACCCATCCGATTGTGCATATACAGGAGTTGCTTTACACTGAGGTGGAGTCAGATATCCGCAAGACAGGAGAGAAGCAGTTTGATTATGTTGACCCGCGCAACAGGGCAGTGCAGGTTGAGATGGAAAAATCCTGCACCAATCATCTCAAGTGTATCAATGCATGGCTTGAACCGCAATTCAGGGAGATTAAGTTTGAGGATCAAAGCTTTGACTATGATGCCTCTGTCATAATACCGGTAAGGAACAGGGTAAAGACTATCGGCGATGCAATAAAGTCGGTGCTGAGTCAGAAGACCAGCTACAGGTTTAACCTGATTATTGTTGATAACTACTCAACCGATGGTACTACTGATGTAATCCGGTCATTTACCTCCGACAGCAGGGTGGTGCACCTCATCCCTGGGAGGAAAGACCTGGGCATTGGAGGTTGCTGGAATGAGGCTATCTTCAGTGACAGGTGCGGCAGGTTTGCCATACAGCTTGACAGTGATGACCTCTATATCGACGATGGTGTCATCACAAGGATCGTTGATGCCTTCCATGAACAGCAATGCGCCATGGTTGTCGGATCTTACAGAATGGTGAATTTCGATCTTGAGGAGATCCCTCCCGGCCTTATCGATCACAGGGAATGGACTCCTGATAATGGACGCAATAATGCCCTCAGGATAAATGGCCTGGGTGCTCCGAGGGCATTCTACACGCCGGTCCTTAGAGATATCAGGATCCCCAATGTGAGCTACGGTGAGGATTATGCGGTTGGACTGGCAATAAGTCGTCACTACCAGATTGGAAGGATCTATGATCCGCTGTACCTGTGCCGGAGATGGGACGAGAATTCGGATGCCGTACTGGATGTCCCGAGAGCGAATGCTCATAATTTGTACAAGGACAGGATTAGGACAATAGAGCTGCTTGCGAGGAAGCGGATGATGGGCGGCAGCAAAAAACAGGGTTTAAATGACTGACTATTCCCGGAAAGTAAAGAATCTTTTTGACAACCAGTTAACAGGGTGGAGCCTGGCCCGTGACAACTATAAACAGCTTGACAATGTCAGGGTCAGGAAGATCAGATTTGATGGTTATGAAACGGATATTCAATTTAACCCCGGCCGTATTACCTCCTCGGCAGCCAGGGTTGATGCGAAGTCGATCGAAGCCAGACCATGCTTCCTGTGTGAAAAGAACCGTCCACCGGAACAGCAGGGTGTACAATACAATGAAGATTACCTGATCCTTATCAACCCTTTCCCTATCTTTCGCAGACATCTCACCATCGTTTCTGAGAAGCACACACCACAACGTATTGCAGGAAACTTCACAACTATGCTCAACCTGGCAAAATCCCTGCCGGAGTATGTCATTTTCTATAACGGTCCGCAGTGTGGAGCATCAGCTCCCGATCACCTTCACTTCCAGGCAGGAAACAGGGGGTTTCTCCCTGTGGAGAGGGATAGTGACAACATTCTCCTCTGTAAACGGGCTGAGGAGGTAAATGGAACGGAACTGTGGCTCTGGAGCGGATACGGAAGAGGGATGATGACGATCAAAGGTCATGATAGCGACCATCTGGCATCTGTTTTTCAGAGATTCTATGACAGGTTTTCCGCTGTTCAGCCCGACAGGCCGGAGCCGATGCTTAATATTCTTGCTTATCATAACGGGGACATATGGACAGTACACATTATACCTCGCAGGGTACACAGGCCGGCATGCTATTTTGCAGAGGGCGATGCCAGGATACTGTTGAGTCCTGCGTCAGTGGATATTGGCGGGGTATTTATTACTCCTCGTGAAGAGGACTTCCTGAAGATGACTGCCGGAGATATCACAGCCATTCTGAAAGAGGTCTGCCTCAGCGAGGAAGAGGTCTTAAAACTAACATCCGGATTACTATGACAGAAATGAAAGCACCGGAGATCAGTGTCGGAATCATCACCGGGGAAGAACTCACAGTGACACTTCATGGTACCTTTGGTTTTGGTGAATGCAACGATCAGTTGACCGGGAGTGTAAAAGTGAAACATGCGAATGAGAAAATCATTCTGCAGGGCGATGATATAAAAATTGAGGCAGGCAGGGAGATCACCCTGAAGCCATCCGGTAATGAGAAATGCAGCTTTACGCTGCATGCAGTTACTATCGGTGTTGATTTTCACTGGCAGAGAGACGAGGACCAGACATTCACGGGCATGCTCCGGTTTATACTCCGGGGAGGAAAGATAACAGCAGTGAACATACTGCCTGTGGAGGATTACCTTGTGAGCGTCATCTCATCGGAGATGAGCGCCACATCGTCAGGACAGCTGCTGAGGGCGCATGCTGTCATCTCCCGGAGCTGGCTGCTGGCACAGATTGACAAGACGTTGCGTCTTGTCACCGATGGTGAGAAATACCGGACAAGCTTTGTCACCGAATCAGAGATTACCAGGTGGTATGACAGGGAGGACCATAAAGACTTTGACGTATGTGCCGATGATCACTGTCAACGCTACCAGGGCATAACCAGGGCATCGGTGCCCGAGGTGGAAAAGGCTGTGAGAGAGACATGCGGCGAGGTTCTTATGTCGGGTGACTTTATCTGTGATGCCCGTTATTCAAAGAGCTGTGGCGGAGTCACAGAGCTCTTTGAGAACGTCTGGGAGCCTGTGAGCCATCCCTATCTGCAAAAGATCACTGACAAACCTGCCGGGGCAGGCGACCTGACACCCGACCTTACATGTGAGGAAAATGCAGTTGAATGGATTAACGGCAATCCTGATGCTTTCTGCAACACAACCGACAGTGCCATCCTTTCCCAGGTACTCAATAATTATGACCAGGAGACAACTGACTTTTACAGATGGAAAGTTGTTTACTCACAGCAGGAACTGAGTGATCTCGTCAGGGAGAAGACCGGCATTGACTTTGGTCTTATTAACGGACTTGAACCGCTCTCCAGGGGTACCTCGGGTAGAATTATAAGGCTGAAGATCATAGGAGAGAAGAAGACAATGATTATCGGGAAAGAGCTGGAAATAAGAAAGGCATTGTCAAAATCGCATCTTTACAGTTCTGCCTTCGTAGCAGAGAAGCAGTCCGGCCCGGAGGGAGTGACTTTCATGTTAAGGGGTGCCGGATGGGGACACGGCGTGGGATTCTGCCAGATAGGAGCTGCGGTTATGGGTGCCTCGGGATATAACTACAGGGAGATACTGTCACACTACTTCGTTAGCTCTGTGATCAAAAAGCTTTACTGAGATGAAAAAAACAGCACTCACTCTGCTTATTGCCGGTATTACTCTTCTCAGCTCAGGGGCCGGCTCGTGGATAAGGATCAACCAGCTTGGCTACCTGCCGGGTTCCGTGAAGGTAGCCGTATTTATGTCACAGGACCAGGAGGCGGGGCCCTCATTCAGCGTCTGTGAAGCACTAACGGGTAAGGTTGTATTTGATGGTGCCGCCACGTTATATGACGGATCGGTGTGGGGAATGGCATCGGCTGCCCGTCTCGATTTCTCGGAACTGAAAGAGCCGGGTGGATATTATATATCATACGGAAACACAAGGTCAGAGACTTTCCGTATCGGTTCCGGCGTATATGCCGGTACGGCCGATTTTCTGCTTAATTACGTGAGGCAGCAGCGCTGCGGCTATAATCCCTTCCTGGCTGATTCATGCCATACGCATGACGGGATGATCGTTGACCACCCCACCCTTACAGGTACCGTCATCGACGTGAGGGGAGGATACCATGATGCCAGCGATCACCTGAGGTACACAGCAACCACATCGACATCCGTATACCAGATGATGTTTGCCTGGCTGAAGGCGCCGGAGGTATATGGCGACACTCATGACGCTGCCGGATCTCCGGGAAGCAACGGTATACCGGATATCCTTGACGAGGCACGATGGGGACTGGAATGGCTGCTGAAGATGAATCCTGACAGCGGCGTGATGTATAACCAGGTAGCCGATGACCGTGACCACCGTGGCTTCCGGCTGCCTAACCTTGATGAGGCCGACTACGGCCTGGGGCCATACAGGCCTGTCTATTATGTGACGGGTAAACCTCAGGGGCTGGCAAAATACAGGAACCGCACCGAAGGGGTAGCCTCCACAGCCGGCAAATTCGCTTCGGCATTTGCCATGGGAGCAAGAGTCTTTAAAGTGAGAGACCCGGAGTTCGCTAAGATAATGGCTGACAAGGCTGCCGATGCCTTTGAGTTTGCCACAACAGACCCCGGTGCTACCCAGACAGCCTGTAATGTATCTCCATACTTCTATGAGGAAGATAATTATGTTGATGATATGGAGCTTGCCGCCTGGGAGTTGTATTCTCTGACAGGCGACAGCTACTACCTGGCCCAGGCTGATTACTGGGGTACCCTTGAACCCGTTACCCCGTGGATCCTGGAAGATACTGCAAGGCATTACCAGTACTACCCCTTTGTAAACCTGGGCCATGCAAACATTGGTATGTCAGCGACAGACTATTCCGGGAAGTATACCGGGTTCCTGAGAAAAGGCCTTGAACTGATCAATAGCCGTGACCAGGATGATGTATTCCAGGTTAAAATACCATTTATATGGTGCTCCAATAATTACGTCTCGGCGGCACTGACCCAGTGCAGGTTATATCGTGAGGCCACCGGTGACACCAGGTTTGACCGGATGGAAGCGGCACTGAGGGACTGGCTTTTCGGATGTAATCCCTGGGGCACATCGATGATATGCGGATTGCCTGCCGGCGGGGATTATCCGTTATACCCGCACTCTGCCGTAACCCTCTATCTTGGAGTGACCACCACCGGCGGACTGGTCGACGGACCTGTATATAAACGGATAAATAATAGCCTGAGCGGCCTGGCACTGCTTAGACCGGACACATACGCGGCATTCCAGAACGGGAACGTAGTCTATCATGACGACATAGGCGATTACAGCACCAATGAGCCTACACTCGATGGCACAGCAGGACTCAGTTACTACCTCTCAGCCCTGGAGAAGGAGGGAAGGGCTGAGGCTGCCGGTTCACCGAAAGACTTTTATGACACACAGGGAGCCGTGATCAGGAGAGGTGCTGATGAAAAGAGTATCTACCTTCTCTTTTCTGCCGATGAGTTTGGTGAAGGATTTGATCATATCCTCAATGTCCTTGATAACAAGGGAATAAAGGGGTCTTTCTTTCTTACCGGTAATTTCCTGAGAAATAAGAAATTTAAGGGAGTAACGAGGAGGATCATCTCCGGTGGCCACTATGTCGGTCCCCATTCAGATGGACACCTGCTATATGTCCCGTGGGAGAACCGTGATACCCTCCTTGTTACAAAAGAGCAATTCAATAAGGACTTAACAGACAATTATGCAGAACTGGTAAATGCCGGTCTGAAAAATACAAAGCCTGACTATTTTCTTGCCCCTTACGAGTGGTACAACAGGGCCATCACCCGCTGGAGTGAAGAAATGGGTATGACGCTTGTCAATTTTACTCCGGGTACAGGCACCAATGCCGATTATACTACCCCGGACATGAAAAACTACAGGTCGTCTGAGCAGCTCGTTAAACGACTTGTGAGCTATGAGGAGAGTTCGCCTGACGGACTGAACGGTGCAATGATACTGATTCACCCCGGCACCGCGCCGGAGCGTACAGACAAGCTCTATCTGAGGCTTGAAGAGATTATTGATTATTATATGGCAAAAGGTTACAATTTTAACAGGTTATAATCCGGCATGGCAACACAAAGAAAGAACCCTTCACCCTGGGCATGGATCCCTTCGCTTTATCTGGCTGAAGGATTACCCTATGTAGCTGTAAACATCGTTTCGGTTATTATGTATAAGCGCATGGGAATCTCCAATGCCGACATAGCATTGTACACCAGCCTGCTTTACCTGCCATGGGTCATCAAACCTATATGGAGTCCGCTGGTGGATATGCTCAAAACAAAAAGATGGTGGATAGTCATAACGCAGCTTGTCCTGGGACTGGGTTTTGCGAGTATAGCCCTTTCCATTCCGGCATCGCTCTTTTTCAAGATCACACTGGCTTTCTTCTGGCTGCTGGCATTCGGCTCAGCGACGCACGATATTGCAGCAGATGGTTTCTATATGCTTGGCCTTGACACAAACAAACAGGCCAAGTATGTTGGCATAAGAAGCACTTTCTACAGGATTGCCACAATAACAGGCCAGGGGCTTCTTGTTATTCTTGCCGGGTTTCTTGAGAGCTCGTCGGGCAGGGAACCCGTGTCACTCTTCATAGAGGCATCCCCGCAATACAATAAAACCGTCCTGGAAATGCCGGTGGCTCGGGATTATGAAGGTAGCGGGGGAGAAGGAATGTATTTTTACCTCGACAACGACTCACTGCAGGTAAGCACACAGACTGTCGACAAGGATAGCCTGAACATGCTTCTCGATTCAGTGAAGGTCTCTAATTACAGAAACGGGTTTGTGCCGGAGGAAGAGAGGAAGGTGAAGACCGAAGGATGGTGGTCAAGCCGGGTATCGGGCCCACTGGGACAATGGATAAGGGATAACTTCGGCGAAGAGAGAAGCGCTGTGGCAGAGGTCTCCGGGAGCGTCTCGGTGGTACCTGTCAGGCTTTCCCAGAAGCCTGACGCCGGTAAAAAGGTGGTCCTGAATACCGCCCTGAAAAAGGGAGACAAGAGCATTGCCCTCGTCCAGGGTGAACATCTGGTCTTCACTGAAGCAAACTGGGACAAACCTGCCTATATGGTGTTTCAGGCAGATTCAAAGCTGGATAAATATACCTCGGTCAATTATGTCGGGCTGTCCGGAAACATACCGATGGCGTGGGCAGTCACATTCTTTGTTCTGGCAGGCCTTTTCCTCCTCCTTAGCTTTTATCACAGGATAGTGCTTCCAAAACCAGATTCAGATATACCGCATGAAAATCTGAAAGCCTCAACTGTTCTGAAGGAGTTCGGTGAGACATTTGTGTCGTTCTTCAGTAAGCCGCAGGTAGGGATAGCACTGTTTTTCATGCTGACATTCCGCTTTGCAGAGGCACAGTTACTGAAGCTGATCAATCCTTTCCTGCTCGACCCGATAGACAAGGGAGGACTGGGACTGACAACAGGAGAGGTGGGCTTTGTCTATGGAACGGTTGGTATCATAGGACTCACTCTGGGAGGTATTATCGGAGGCATTGCCGCTGCCTACGGCGGACTGAAGAAGTGGGTGTGGCCCATGACCCTGAGTATGCTGCTTACAGCTGCAACATTCCTGTACCTTAGTTTTTCACAGACGGATAACCTGCTGATCATAAACATCTGTGTTTTTATCGAGCAGTTCGGTTACGGGTTCGGTTTTACGGCATACATGCTCTATCTCATTTACTTTTCAGAGGGGAAATACAAAACGGCTCATTATGCTATCAGCACCGGGTTTATGGCCTTGGGTATGATGCTGCCCGGAATGTTTGCAGGATGGCTCCAGGAACAACTTGGGTACAACCATTTTTTCCTGTGGGTGATGATGTGCAGTATAATACCGCTAATCGCTGTGGCCCTGCTTAAGATTGACCCAGAATTCGGAAAGAAGAGTACGAAGTAGTTTAATAAATGATCACATTCCATGAAAGAGGATCTAAGGTTCGAAAAGTTAAGGAAAGAGCTGGATGGTGATCTATACACCGACACCACCCAGCGTATCTTGTATGCCACCGATGCTTCTGCGTATCGCGAGGTGCCGGTTGCCGTTACGAGACCTGCAGGCAACGATGATATAAAGAAGATCATTGCCTTTGCACGCAACGAGGGGCTGAGCGTGATACCACGCGGTGCCGGCACATCCCTTGCTGGCCAGGTGGTTGGCCCGGGCATTGTTGTTGACATTTCGAAATACCTTAACAGGATACTGGAATTCAACCGGGATGAACACTGGGTAAAGGTCGAACCCGGGGTTGTTCTTGCAGAGCTCAACAGGTATCTTGCTCCCTACCGGCTGCAGTTCGGGCCGGAGACCTCCACCGCAAACAGGTGCTGCATGGGAGGCATGCTTGGTAACAACTCATGCGGGGCTCACTCGCTCATACACGGTAGTGTCAGGGATCATATCCTTGAGGTCGATGCCATCCTCTCCGACGGATCGGAGGCCCACTTCAGCGCCCTGGATAGCAGGGAATTCAACGAAAGATGTGATGATGATCCCGCGCTGCTGCAGACAAGGATTTACCGTAATCTCCGTGACACCCTCTCTGACCCTGTCAATGCCGGGGAGATAAAAAAAGAATTTCCCCACCCGGAACTGCCACGCCGGAACAACGGTTATGCCCTTGACTCATTGCTGATGACAGACCCCTTCACCGGCAACGGTGAAAAGATAAATATATGTAAGCTGCTTGCCGGGTCCGAAGGCACGCTGGCCTTTACCACGGCGATGAAGCTGAACCTGGTCCCGGTGACAGATCAGAAGACAGGGTTGCTGTGCGCTCACTTCGACAGCCTGCAGGACGCTGTCAGGGCGAATATTATTGCCCTTAAACATCACCCTGCTGCCATTGAGCTTATTGATGACTACATTCTAAACTGTACAAAAGATAATATTGAGCAAAGCCATAACCGTTTCTTCGTAAAAGGAGACCCGAAGACTATACTCATTATTGAGATAACGAGACCCACCATCCTTGAGATAGAGCAGGCTGCCGCTGCCATGGAAAAGGATATGGTCAGCGCAGGCTTTGGCTACCATTTCCCTCTTTACACCGACCCCGGGGAGATGGCAAAGGTATGGGAACTGCGCAAGGCGGGCCTTGGTGTACTGCTTAACATCCCCGGCAGGAGAAAGAGCGTACAGGTCATCGAAGATACTGCCGTTCTGCCTGAGCTCTTCCCCGGCTATATAGAGGAGGTGCAGCAGGTTCTTGACAAGTATGGACTGAGCTGTGCTTATTATGCACATATTGCTACGGGTGAGCTGCATCTCAGCCCCCTCCTGGATCTTAAGGATCCTGAGGATATTCGTACTTTCCACGGGCTGGCTGAAGATATTGCACACCTGGTGAAGAAGTACCGGGGGTCACTAAGCGGTGAGCACGGAGACGGGAGACTGAGGGGTGAATTTATCCCCCTGATGCTCGGAGATCATAACTACGCTCTCCTCAAGGCGTTGAAAAAGACATGGGATCCTGCCGGGGTCTTCAACCCGGGGAAGATCACCGACACGCCGCCTATAACAGATAACCTGAGATACCCGGCAGGGGCCAGAACACATGTGCCAGGGATCGTCTTCGGGTTCCCCGGCGAAGAGGGACTGCTCTATGCCACCGAGAAATGCAGCGGCTCGGCCGACTGCCGCAAAAGCGCCCTGATGGGGGGAACCATGTGCCCGACATTCATGGCTACCGGCGACGAAGACAAATCAACACGCGCCAGGGCAAATATCCTGAGGGAATTCCTGACGAGGTCGGAGAAAAAGGATCGTTTTGACCATGAGGAGATATACCGTGTGATGGACCTCTGCCTATCGTGTAAGGCATGCAAGTCGGAGTGCCCTTCGAATGTCGATGTCGCCAAATTCAAGGCCGAATTCATGCAGCACTATTATGATATCCACCATGTGCCTTTCCGCTCATGGCTGATAGCATGGCTGCCCAGGCTCTACAAGCCAGGCATGATGATCCGTCCGTTGACAAACCTGATTACAGGTACTGCCCTGTTCAAGCGGATTATCGGCTTCTCGGTAAAGAGACCGATACCTGCACTGTCTCCTGTTACCCTCAGGTCATGGCGCCGCAGTCACAGGGACAACGGAACAGCAGGAAGAGGCAGCAAAGGTACTGTCTGCCTTTTTGCCGATGAGTTCACCAATTATAATGAAAGTGATATTGGTATCAAGGCTGTGATCCTGCTTGAGAAGCTTGGCTACGAGGTCATTATTCCCAGGCACAGGGAGAGCGGACGTACCTTTTTGTCAAAAGGTTTGTTGAGGTCGGCACGAAAACTGGCAGTCAAGAACATTTTGATGCTTCGCGATGTTGTAACGGACGAAAGTCCCCTTGTAGGAATTGAGCCCTCAGCGTTGCTGACCTTCCGCGATGAGTATCCGGAAATTGCCGGTAAAACCCTGGAAGGTGATGCGCGTAAGATAGCCGGCAATGCCTTACTCTTTGAGGAGTTCGTATGCAGGGAGATCGGGAGGGGTAACATAACCGCCGGGCAGTTCACCGACAGAGAAGCGAAGATACTGTTACACGGCCACTGCCAGCAAAAGGCAGTCGCCTCCACTGCGCCTACGATAACGATGCTCTCACTGCCGGTAAATTATTCGGTGGAAGAGATAAATGACGGCTGCTGTGGTATGGCCGGGGCTTTCGGTTACGAAAAGGAACATTATGATCTCAGCATGAAGATAGGAGAGATGGTGTTGTTCCCGGCTGTACGCGAAGCCTTACCGGAGACAATTGTCACGGCCCCGGGGACATCGTGCCGCCACCATATAGCGGACGGCACCGGCAGACATGCAGTACATCCCTTGGAGGTATTGTATGATGCGCTGATAAAATAACATCGGATTAAATGGACACATTATGAATACAAATGGATTTAGCAAGGTTGAACAGGCATTCTTCCTCCGTTCAGGCAGGAAAAGCATATCTGCAAAGATGCCTTATGTGGTGGTGAGCAATTTCCCGGGGCTGGGACTCCTGACTGCACTGCGGTTTCTTGAATGGGTCTCGCAAAACCCCGATGGCGTCATCAGCCTCCCGACAGGTAAAACGCCGGAATATTTTATCAAATGGACCCAATATCTTCTTAAGAACTGGGACAAGCCGGAAGCCAAAAAGATTCGTGAGGAGAACGGCCTCTTTCTCAATGAGAAACCTTCTCTCAGGGGTCTGCATTTTGTGCAGATAGATGAATTCTACCCTATCGATCCGCGGCAGCACAACAGCTTCTTCGATTATGTGAGCAAGTATTATATTGCCGGGTTTGATCTTGATCCTTCAAAAGCTCTTCTTATCAATTCTGATGAGATAACACTTGCCGAAGGGAAGCGTTACACAGAGGTCTTCCCCGATGACCTCATCGATCTGTCGCTGAGGAACAGGGAGGCACTGAACCCACTCGAGAAGCTCCAGCAGGAGTCGATATTCAGGATAGACAACTGGTGCACGAATTACGAGAAAAAGATAAGGGCACTCGGCGGTATAGGTTTCTTCCTGGGAGGTATCGGTCCTGACGGCCATATCGCCTTCAATACCAGGGGGAGTGACCATAATTCGGCCACGAGGCTTACTGCAACAAACTTCGAGACACAGGCTGCCTCTGCCGGTGACCTGGGAGGGATAGAGGTGTCAAGAACAAGACTTGTCATTACAATAGGCCTTGGCACAATAACCTATAACCGTGATGCCGTATCGATAATCTTTGCCGCCGGTGATGCAAAGGCCCAGGTAGTAAGGGATGCCCTTGAAAACAATCCTGATAACCTCTATCCGGCAACGGTTCTGCAGAACCAGAAAAATGCGCGTTTTTATCTTACGGAGGGAGCATCGGTACAGCTGCACGATACAGTTGAGAGATATTATAAGGAGGGTAAATGGACTTTCGAGAAGACGGAGAGGGCGGTCTATGACCTGTGTCAGAAGATTGACAAATATGCCCATAAGCTTGTCCTGGATGACCTGAAGAATGACGAGTACTGCTCGCTGATCCCCGATCTGAGCCTGAAAACAGTGGGTGATGTGATTGAATCTACAAAGAGAAAGATCGAAGCCGGACTGAAGAGGGAGAGAAACACTACATTCTTTCATACCGGGCCTCACCATGACGATATCATGCTGGGCATTTTCCCGGCAATAATTCCACAGCTGAGAGAGATCACCAATAAGTTTCATTTTTCAGTACTGACATCTGGCTTTACCGCTGTGACCAACTCAATGCTTCTCGGGCTGCTTGAGGAGACACAACGCCTTATTGCCCTCGAAAAGATACAGATGCTGAAATACCCTGACTTCTTCGAGTCAGGTTTTAAGTTCAAGTGGGATAAGGATGTAAGTCATTACCTTGACAAAGTGGCCGATAAGGATGATGCAGGAAAGCTACGGGGTATTTGCCACCGGATTGTCAGAGCGATGGTGGACATATATAACCTGAGGTCGCTGGAAGAGCTTACCGGACAGATCAATAAAAACATCGAGCTTATAAGGTCAAGCTACAGCGGGGAGAAGAATCCCCCTGACATACAGAAACTGAAGGGTATGCTCAGGGAGTATGAGGAGGAGCTTGTCTGGGCACATTACGGTGTTCCGGTAAGGAATATTGAACATCTCAGGCTGGGATTCTACACGGGTGACATTTTCACCCAGCAGCCGGACCGTCACCGTGATGTGGAGCCGATCCTCGAGTGCCTGAGACGTATCAATCCCGGGTTCATAAGTCTTGCATTCGATCCCGAAGGATCAGGTCCGGATACACATTACAAGGTTCTTCAGGCCATTGCCGAAGCCCTGAGACAGTGGAGTACGGAGAAGGATCTGTCACATGTGAAGGTAATCGGATACCGTAATGTGTGGTTCAGGTTCCGTCCTTCGGAATCCAATGTTTTTGTGCCTGTTTCACTTAACTCCATGGCTGTCCTGAACCAGTCATTCCGTGACTGTTATGTAAGCCAGGTGAACGCCTCATTCCCGAGCCCTGCTTATGACGGGCCGTTCAGTGACCTGTCGCAACAGGTCTGGGTGGAGCAATTCAAACAGGTGCAGTTGATCCTGGGCAAAGACTTTTTCTACGAGAATGAGAGTCCCAAGATACGGGGAACCCATGGCATGATCTATTACAAGGAGATGCCCGTTGAGGAGTTCCTGCAGCATGCCCGTGAGCTGGAGAAGAGTGTAGAGGGGGAGATGCTTCACTGAAGCATCCGTTCACTCGTACAGGAAATACTTTGAGGCTTTTTCCCTGAAGGCCGGTATGTCAGCATACCACAACCCCTTTATGTCACTCACGAGGAACGATGAGGTGAATCTCTCTCTTACCTTATCGGTGCCACAGACATTGTCAAACATTGATAATCTTGACGGATCACACATCCTGAACAGGTCTTTGTCAGGCCACAGTCTATGCGCCTCCTGCATGATGTAAAACTGGAGGAGAGTGAGTGGAGCTTTTGCCGGGTCGGTCAGATGAATCTGCACACCGTGCACCATCTTTCCCTGAAGGGTACTATAATAGGGTTTGTAGTGAATGGGTCTGAATATCACACCCGGGAGTCCCAGGTTGTTAAGACCGGCAGCCAGTGAATCAGCATTGATCCATTCAGCGGCAAATGTCTGGAAGGGCAGCGTAAAGCCAACACCTATGCTTACTGCGTACAACTCTCCGGCAATCCCGGTGGCAGGGTAAAAGAGCGGAGTGTCTTTGTGGGGCACATGAGGAGAAGACATTACCCATGGCAGACCAGTCTCTTCGAAATACATTTCCCGTGACCACCCGCTCATTTTCACTACATGAAGATCGCACCTGATGCCATTGGCAAGCATGCCCTCGCCATTTAAAAACATAGCCAGTTCCCCCACAGTGAGTCCATGGATATAAGGTATGGCAAACTGACTGACAAAAGAGTAGAAGCCCGGGCGCGTAACCACACCCTCCATACGTATTCCCCCCAGAGGATTTGGCCTGTCAAGCACAACAACCGGTATGCCGTTCTCCGCGGCCGCTTCCATCAACAGACCGAGAGTACTTATAAAGGTGTATGACCTGGAACCGATATCCTGGACATCATAGACAAGAACATCGATATCCCTGAGCATTTCTGCCGAAGGCTTGCGTGTCCTTCCATAAAGACTGTAAACGGGCAGCCCTGTCACCGGGTCTTTTTCAGAGTTAACATATTCACCCGCAGTGAACTCACCCCTGACCCCGTGCTCCGGACCATAAAGAGCCACAAGCCTCACCTCCGGGGCATTAAAAAAGATGTCAACTGTCGATCTCAGATAGCGGTCGACACCCGTAGGGTTAGTCACCAGACCAACTCTTTTTCCCTTGAGAATATCGAATTTATTCCCTACAAGGTTCTCCAGGCCTGTCTCAACCCTCTGGCCCTGCATAATTCCCGTGACCGTGAATGTCAGTATGAACGTTATGAGAATGCCGGCGGTTGATTTGCTTAATGTTTTCATAGTTAAATCTTTATGGTTAATATTGGGACTTGAGGATGATAATATTTAATGATTTTTCAGCTTAACCGATTCAATTGGCTGGCGGATAGAATCTATCCTGCAAAATTTTCTTGCAGACAAAATAAATAAATTCCCTTGTCTATTGACTTGAATATTATAAATATTTAATTTTGGATTTGTAAGATGTAATACAACTTTTATGAAACTCTTCAATTACCTAATTATCTTTTTCTGTGTGATTCAGCTATCGGGTTGTCAGAAAAAGGAGGTTCCGGCAGAATTGCAGGAACAGCTTGATTCCATTGCCTCCGTCATGGTGCCGCAGCACGGAGAAGCGCTATGTGACATCTCGATGGTTATGTCAGACAGCAGAAGCATCACCGTTAAGGGTGAGACCAACCTGCCTGAAGCCAGGGATGCAGTCATTGCAATGCTGGACGGATCCGGATACAGTTACACGGACAGCATCACCGTTCTGCCTGATCCGGCGGTGGTTGAAAATCCCTGGGGACTGGTGAGTGTAAGTGTATGTAACATAAGGACCAAACCGTCACATGCAGCGGAGATGGCGACACAGGCTCTTATGGGCACACCGGTAAAAATACTCAACAAGCGTGGCGGCTGGCTGTTGGTTCAGACACCCGATTCCTATCTGGGATGGACTGATGATCCCGTGACCGGGATGAGCGATAGTGCGCTTGACGCCTGGAAAAAAGGTGACAGACTCATATATATGAAATATACCGGGGTTATTACTGACAAAGACAACCAGACGGTTTCGGACATTGTCTTCGGTGTCATTGTGGAAAAAACCGGTGAGCTTAAAGGTAATTACAGCGTAAGACTGCCTGACGGCAGAGAAGGATTTATCGGCAAAGGTGACGCTGTGGATTTCACGGCCTGGGCAGAGAAAACCGAACCCGATGCCGACAGGATGATAAAATTTGCCCGTACATTTCTTGGCACTCCATATCTCTGGGGCGGTACATCCACCAAAGCTATCGACTGCAGCGGGTTGACCAAGACAATTTATTATTCTGCCGGATTGATACTTACACGTGATGCTTCCGGACAGTTCCGTTATGGAGAGAAAAGAAATATTGAGAATGTTTGTGACTCCCTGGTGCCGGGTGACCTGCTCTTTTTCGGCAGGGTCAGGGATGGTAAGACAAGGATTACCCATACCGGGATGTATATTGGTGACACAGAGTTCATCCACTCATCCAGCCTGGTGAAGATCAACAGTTTTGATTCCACCAGGACCAATTACAGTAAATATCTTCTCGAAATCCTTCAGGGAGCAAGAGGAATCATCGGTCTGACGCCGGGTGAGGGATTCGTTCGCGTAGCCATGCACCCATGGTATTTCTGACATTGTTTTCTTTCTTTTTACCATACTAATTATTATAGAGTAACCCATAGGGTCAACCAAACACCAGAAGCTAATTTTTAACTGATGAAAAAAAGAGAATTTATTAAGTACAGTGGACTGGCAGCAGGTGCGCTGATAGCTGCAGGATGCACAGGATCTGCAGGTGCAGGTCCGGCTGTGAAAACCCAGCCACGCAGGAAAGGCAGCGGCGTATTAAAACTCACATACTGGCCCTATGAACTTCAGCTGAGACATGTCTTTACCGTGGCGACGAACTCCAGGACCACCACGCCGGTGGTGCTCACCACTATAGAGTATGACGGAGTCACGGGTTATGGTGAGGCCTCCATGCCACCGTACCTTGGGGAGAGCCACGAATCAGTGCTTAACTTTCTTTCAAAAGTTGATCTGGGACAGTTCAGCGATCCCTTCCTGATGGAGGATATCCTGGCCTATATTGACGGTATCATGCCTGGTAACCATGCGGCAAAGGCATCGGTTGACATTGCCCTGCATGACCTCGTGGGCAAGCTTATCGGTCAGCCATGGTTCAGGATATGGGGACTTGATCCTCAGAAAGCGCCGGTGACAAGCTTTACAATAGGCATTGACACTGCTGACGTGGTCAGGGAAAAGACCCTTGAGGCAAGCGCTTTCAGGCAGTTGAAGATCAAACTGGGCAGAGATAATGACAGGGAGATGGTAGAGACAGTAAGATCTGTCACCGATGTGCCTGTTTTTGTTGATGTTAACCAGGGATGGAAAGACAGGAACTATGCACTGGAGATGGCCCACTTCCTTGCTGAAAACAAAGCACTCTTCATTGAACAGCCTATGCCCAAGGAGCAGGTTGATGACATTGCGTGGCTGACGGAGAGAAGCCCGTTACCAATTATAGCTGACGAGGCGCTGCAGACAGTCAGTGACCTGCTTCCCATGAAAGGGATTTATTCTGGTATAAACATAAAACTCATGAAATGCGGGGGAATGGATGCCGCATATAAGATGATTACCATGGCCAGACAGATGGATATGAAGATTTTGATAGGATGTATGACCGAAACTTCTTGCGCTGTCACGGCTGCTGCTCAGCTTTCTCCCCTGGTAGACTGGGCCGATCTCGACGGCAACCTTCTGATAAGCAATGATGTATATGAGGGCATGATTGTTACTGATGGGAAGATTGTCCTTCCTGACAGGCCCGGTATAGGAATAATAGAGAAAAAAAGTTGAAACTTGTAATACAACGTACATAAAAACTAGTATCTTGCTTTTGGAATAGTAAAAACTCCTTGTTTTATATATAACCTAATCAATACTATTTAACCCTAAATCCAATCACATGAGAACAAAACTATTAATGTTGTTTGCGGTTTTGGGACTGATGCTTTCTCAAAGCATTTATGCTCAGCCTAAGATCGTGACAGGGACTGTCACTGACGCCACAACGAATGAAACGTTGCCGGGCGTCAACGTGATAATCAAGAACACTACCACCGGGACAAGTACCGACCCGAACGGCAACTATTCAATCAACGTTGCTCCGGGGCAGGTACTGATATTCAGCTCTCTGGGGTATGCTGCCCGCGAGATCACCGTGGGTGCCGGGAACAGGATAAGCGTTGGCCTCTCCCCCGATGTTCAGATGATAGAGGATGTGGTTATCACATCAGAGTTCGGAATGAAACGTGTATCCCGCGCAGTGGGATCATCGGTTCAGAACGTCAAGGCATCTGATATTGTTGAATCAGGTCGTGATAACTTCATCACAGCACTGCAGGGCCGTGTTGCCGGTATGAACGTGGGAACAACCAGTGGTGCCCCGGGTGCTTCAACAAACGTAATCCTGAGAAGCATAACATCTATCTCAGGTAATAACCAGCCTCTCTATGTTGTGGATGGGATACCCATGAACAACTCAACATTTGACCCGTTGAGCATGGCTGATGCAGGAGCGAACTTCTCGGTGCGTAACCTTGACTTCTCCTCACGAGGTAATGACTTTAACATGCAGGATATTGAGTCGGTCACCGTGCTTAAGGGTGCCGCCGCCGCTGCACTGTACGGGTCGGATGCCTCAAACGGTGCCATCATCATCACGACCAAAAAAGGACAACCGGGCAGGGGCAAGGTTTCATACAGCAACTCGTTCCGCTGGGATAAGGCATACGGGTACCCTGAGCTCCAGGATAAGTATACCCATGGTTACTACGGCTCTAACAACTATTACTATACGTACCGTTTCGGAGGCGAATATGTTGAGGGGATGACCCTTTATGACAATATTTCCGCTATTCTGCAGCCGGGTTTTACAAACACCCACAACTTATCGGTTGAAGGCGGATCTGACAAGGTCACTCTTCGTGCCTCTGCTTCGGTGCTTGATCAGCAGGGTGTTATCAAGACTTCAGCATATAACAGGTTCAACCTTTCCCTTTCAGGCAGGGCTGAAGTGACAAAATGGCTTACCGTCGAGTCTTCAATGCAGTATGCTACAACAGACAACAATAAAGTACCTCTCGGTCTTGACTCACCTCTCAGGTATGCAATGTTCTGGCCTTTGGTCTCTGACATGTCGATCTGGCTTGATCCTGACGGTTCTCACATGGCCAAGCCCGAGTATTACCTTGATGCAGACATGCTGAACCCGCTCTTCGGTCTTTACAGGAACAAACTGAATGATAATTCCGACAGGTTCATCTCCAACGTCTCCGCCACACTGGTGCCGATAGAGCACACATTCATCCGCGCACAGGTAGGCTGGGATGTCGGTATGCAGACCTACATCGCAACAAGACACCCCTATTATGATACATACCAGGACGGAACGGGTATATACAACATTACCAAAAGGAACTTCTCCGATCCGACCCTCAACGTCTTAGCTGGATATACAAATGAATTCCTCAATGACAAACTGTCGGTTTCGGCTCAGTTCGGATACCACCAGTTAGAAAACGGAGTCACCCAGCTTGGTACATACGGCACCAAGTTTGCCGTTATTGATTTTCTGTCGATCGAAAACTGCGATCCTCTTTCAATAAGTTCATCGCAGACAACCACCAAAAGAAGGGTCCAGGCACTTTCCGGACAACTTGAGTTAGGCTACAACAAGATGGCTTACCTGACTCTCCGTGGAAGGAATGACTGGTCGTCAACACTGCCTGTAGCTAACAACCGTTATTTCTACCCGGCTGTTGAAGCATCCTTCATTGCAACCGAGCTGCCCTTCCTTGCAGACAACGGCATTATCAATTACCTTAAGCTCCGTGGGTCGATAGCACAGGTAGGTAAGGATTCTGCACCACTTCGAATCCTGGTGCAGCTTGAACCTACCAATCTGACAGGTGGAGGTTACAAACTCGGGTTTACGGGTCCGAACCCCAAACTGAGGCCTGAGATCACCACATCGAAGGAGATCGGTTTTGAAACCCGTCTGGTTGATGACAGGATCAATGCTGACTTCACCTATTACTGGACACGTTGCGACGACCAGATAGTAAATGGTTTCCGCCTGAGCTACGGCACCGGGTTCGTTCTTAACACCCTTAACGTAGGTGCCTTTGAGACACAGGGATGGGAGCTACATATTGACGGCGATATCCTGCGTATGGGCAACGGCCTGAGATGGAATGTCGGGGTGAATGCTTCGCACAGTCAATCGGAAGTGGTTTATCTTCCTGAGAACGTATCAGAATATTATAACGCCTACACATGGAACACCGGTAACATTCGTAACGGTATCATGGTCGGCTACCCTGTATCAACTATCACAGGAAGGGCATTCCTCCGTAATGATGCGGGTGATGTCCTGATCAGTCCTACTTCCGGTCTCCCGGTAGTCAGCGGCTCATGGAGCATACTCGGCGACCGCGAACCGAAACTCCGTTTCGGTATCACCTCAAGCCTGAGCTATAAGGGACTGCGCCTGTCTGCGATGTTCGCCGGAAGATACAAGGCTACTGTTGTCAACGGAACCAAGAGAGACATGATGCTCAGAGGATACAGTATCGAATCTGTCGACCTGAGAGAAAGTCCCCCGGTAGTATTTGAAGGAGTCCTCCAGGATGGCAATGAAAACACTGCAAATCCGACCCCGAACAACATCGCTGTTGATTTTAACCTCTACTCAACCACATATAGTGGAAACGATGAGGACTGGATCCAGGAAGATGTACATTATCTGAGGCTGCAGGAGATGCGTCTTGCCTATAACCTGCCGTCCAAGTGGCTTGCCAAGACGGGGATCCTTTCCCAGGCCAACATATTTGTGGCCGGAAACGACCTGTTTGTTCTGACAAACTATTCAGGTATTGATGCAGTGGGTAATACGATGTCTGCAGCCGGAGGTGGTACCGGCGGTGAAGGAATAGATGTATGGGCCCTGCCTAACCCGAGAGGTTACTCTATCGGCTTAAGTGTGACTTTCAAATAATTGACAACCAGAAAAAACCGAAACAATGATAAAAAAGATATCAATTTCCGTTCTTTTGCTGGCGTCGTTTATGTTCATAACCACGAGTTGTGAAGATTGGCTCGATGTCAACAAAAACGTGGATGCCCCAGATTATGTTGAAGGTTATCTATACCTTGCCGGGATCATCCAGCAATACCAGAGCATGTACTGGGACGTACGTGCCACAGGCCCGCTGACCCAGATGATGGGTACCACATCATATACCAACTTTGCCAATAACTACTACACTGCAGGAAGTGATGCAGGAGGAGAACTGTGGCGTATGGTTTACTGGAACCAGGGAGTGAACCTTGAGCGACTCATAAATCAGTCCATAGAGGCAGAGAACTGGACGCTGGCAGGAATGGGCTATGCTATCAAAGCCTATTCATGGGACCAGCTGACAAAATATCATGGTGAGCTTATCCTGAAAGATGCCTTTGTGCCGGGTCTTCTCTCGCACAGGTACGATTACCAGGACACAATCTATACAGCCGTACGTAACTGGGCTTACCAGGCTATCGAATATCTTGAGATGCCTGACGAGACCAACTACGGTACGAAGATCACTGACAACGACTATATTTATGGCGGTGATACATCCAAGTGGATCAAGTTCGCATATGGTGTGATAGTACGGAACCTCTCCTCGCTTTCCAATAAGGCAGACTTTACAACTGCATATGCGCAGGAGCTTATAACCGCAGCCGGGAAATCATTCACATCATCAGCAGATGATGCTACCGTTTCCGTTGCAGGCGGAGGAGCAGCAGCAGCACAGTCAGGCTACAACAACTTCTGGGGGACCTCAAGGGTCAACCTCTCACGTTCTTACTTCCAGCATGAGTATGCTGTCCAGGTGTTCACCGGTACAGTACCCGAATATGATGAGACCACGGGGAACAAGATACCTACCGCTACCGGAAGTGATACACCGTATGAGCTTGCAACGACGCAGATCATCTGTGATACCAATGTTATGGCTACCGGTCACTTTGACCCGCGTGTGGCTGTAAAACTTGCAACCGCTGATGACCCGACCTATGATGATATAGATGTCATCGACAACATCAAGAGACGCAACTACTACGGCGGAAGCTTTACCAGCCTGTCAGGCCCCATAGGGTCGGCGCCTTCATTCTATGGAAGGAATGCCGTCTCATCAACCAGTCTTGACGGGTCAGGCCGCTGGCTTTTCAGGGACGATGCACCTTACATTCTTATGACATGTGCCGAACTCAAATTCTGCCTTGCCGAAGCATACTGGAAGATGAACATGAAACCTGAGGCTCTGCAGGCATTCAAGGAAGGTGTAGCTGCTGATATGGACTTTACTGCGAAATACATTACTCCCGGAACCAAGGGAAAAGCAGAAGGTGGTGACAAGATCACAAAATCAATATTTACTACAGCTGCCAATGAATACCTGGCAGGTCCTTACGTAAACGGACTGGCTCTTGGCGATTTCACCCTTTCTCACATTATGATGCAGAAGTGGGTTGCCATGTACCCCTGGGGAGCTTCTGAAGCATGGGTGGATATGAGGAAGTACCACTATGATATTGACTTCACAGGTGATTACCCCTCAAGTGGTAACGGCTGGGATCTTTCGACCCTCGATCAGAAATGGGACAGTAACCCCACAAAGGTGTACAAAGGCCTCTACCTTGCACCGGCACAGGTTACAAATCGAAGAGGTACATACAACACCTTCAATGAGGGATCACCGTGTTACAGGATTCGTCCTCGTTACAACTCCGAATATATGTGGAACAAGCCTTCACTGGAGACTCTGAGACCGATATCCGGTATGGCTGCAAATTATCAGTGTTCAATCCCCTGGTTTGCCTATCCGGGTGATATGCCAACTAAGTAATTGACAAACTTAAAAATCAACGAAAATGAAAATAATAAAATATTTAAGTCTGATACTGGCAGTGACTCTGATGGCATCGTGCGAGAAAGAGCCGATTGAATATGATGCCAATCCTATCGGAGAAAAGGCTGAGTTTCAGTTGCACTATGTAGTGCCGGTTACTACAGCGTCTGCCAACAACATCACCAAGGTGGAGATTAACAATCAGCTTTATTCAAACATCAAAGCTCCGCTAAACACATATAATGCAATACCCAACGGTGCAGCAGGTCGCTTCTTTATAGCCAACCCCGGAACAATAAACATAAAGATGTACCAGGGAACGAACATGGACCAGCTGGTTTATGACCAGAACACAACACTGACCCTCGGTAAGCAGAACGTGTTCGTACACGACTTCAACCAGCCTCCGGTGGTTATTGACAATGGCTATCCATATATACGCAGGGAGGTCGTTGAAACTGACTCAACCACCTGGGTGAAGTTTTATAACTTCCTGTATGAAACAGCCGGGGTGCCGACAACACTTAGGTTACAGTATCAGTACATCAGCCACCGTACCGGTGAACTGGTGAACATTGGAGATCCGGTTGCCTTCGGGGAATCCACAGGATGGGAGCAGGTACTGTTGCTCAAGACTGATCTTGTCTCTTCGGGTTCACGCCGCATTGACTACCGTATAAAGGTTATTGATGATAACGGTGCGGTTGTCGGCGACCTGCAGGTGATGAAATCGAATGGCTCATATGCAAGCTATTCAGATTACTGGACAGGTTACCTGGGCAGAAGGGTTCATCACATCTTCTGCGGATACAGGGCCGCCTCTCCAACAAGTGCAGTGAGATTATTTTATGCTTTATAGATTACTTTTTAAGGTTATGCCCTTCAAACGGTAGAATCTGGCTTGGTAAATGCAGGGACACTGTTTCCGGTGTCCCTGCAATTTTTTTGACTTTTTGATCAGATTTGTTGACATATTTTTTTTTGCTTTTTGAAATCGTATGATAATGCCCTTTTGCGGGAAGATGTTGAGTGAAGGAGAATGGTTAAGTTTCTAAGTAGGAGTTATCAATATTCTGCCGGCATTTACGGCATTTGGGATTATAAATGGCAGGTTTTTATAAAAAATATAGCTAAAATGGCTATCTTGCTTTGATGAATTTGACAATGAACCAGTAATAAAATTATATTACCTGATTAATTAAAACAACTCTAAAATCAATCGCATGAAAACAAAGCTCTTAATGTTGGTTTCATTAAAAATGACCGGATGGTATAAGAAAATTATACTTTCGGCATTTGCCCTGATTCTTGTCTCCGGGAGTCTTAGTGCCCAGAGAATAAGAGTTGCTGGCAGGGTTACAGACAATGCAGGTCTGCCTGTCCCGGGGGTGACGGTACTGATTGAAGGTACTACCACCGGAGTGGCGACAGATATTGATGGTACGTACACCATCGAGACTCCTGCCGATGCAGTACTACTATTCTCGGCTATTGGTATGGAAAGCCAGAGAATTCCTGTAAATAACCGTACAGTCATTAATGTTACAATGGCTGAATCATCCGTTTTGGTTGAGGAGGTTGTGGTTACAGCTCTGGGTATAGAGAAAGAGAAAAAAGCTCTTGGCTATGCCGTACAGGACCTGAAAAGCGATGAGATCCTCAAGAACAAACAGACTAACGTCATCAACTCCCTCGCAGGTAAAGTGGCCGGGGTGAACGTCACCCAATCCAGTGGTTCTGCCGGTTCCGGTTCTACCATAATAATCCGTGGAGGTAACTCCGCCAGTGAATCACGTGACAACCAGCCCCTGTTTGTTGTTGACGGCATCATTTATGACAACTCCACTGTGAACGGCGGTAACTCAGGTACTGACGGTGTTACAAAGGTCAATACGTCATTCAGCAACCGTGTGATGGACATCAACCCTGATGACATCGAAAGCATGTCTATCCTTAAGGGTGCGGCAGCTTCTGCTCTTTACGGTTCACGTGCTGCAGACGGTGTGGTAATTATCACAACAAAGAAAGGGAGTGAAGGCCCCGTTAAGGTTAACTTCAACTCAAAATACTCCTATTCATGGACAGGCATTCTGCCGGAACAACAGGGTGTCTATGGAAGAGGTTTTTATAACGAGGCCGGCGTATTCAGCGATTATACAACACAGTCGTGGGGTAATCCGATTACCGGCACCGTTTACGACAATGTCGGGTCCTTCTTCCAGGGAGGAAACGTATTTGATAACAACCTTAGCATCTCCGGCGGTAGCAAGAATAGCAGCTTTTACCTGTCAGCCTCCAACTTCAACCAGACCGGTGTCGTCCCCTCAACAGGGTATGATAAAAACACTTTCAGGTTTAACGGTGAACAGAAGTATGGCAAACTGACAGTGGGAGCAAATGCTGCCTATTCGATATCAAAAACCCTTAAGACACTGACAACCGCAGGTCTGTATAATGGTGGAGGTAACGGAACAATGACAGCCACATACGGATGGGCCCGCAGTGATGACATGACGTATTACCTTAACGAGGACGGCTCCAAATACAGGATGTTCGAAGGTCTTCAGGAGCTTGCCAATGATGTTGAGAACCCCTACTGGATTATAAATAAGAATGAGCTGACTGACAACGTCAACCGCTTCACGGGGGGGATAAATGCATCTATTGATGTGACAGACTGGTTTAATATTCTCTACAGGGTGGGTTATGACACCTATAACAGCGGTGCCTACACCTATATAGGCCCTGGCGGCGCTGTCCTTGAAAAATACCAGGACGGACGTCTCAGCAAGAGCAGTTCGGATTATGGGTTTGTCACTTCAAACCTGATGATGAATTTTAACAAGAAGATACACGACTTTGACTTAAACCTGTTGCTGGGTCATACCGCTGAGAGTACAAGCAGGACCAGGCGGACCTTCTGGGGTTATGGTTTCTCAACTGCCGGGACTATCAGTTTCGCAAACATCGTTGATGACCAGAAGTTCTTCACAGAAAGCAATGTCAAGAAACGCCTTGTGGGTGTGTTTGGTGAGTTCCGTGCATCATACAAGAGCATAGCCTATCTCACAGTGACCGGCAGAAATGACTGGTCATCAACCCTGCCCATAGAGAACAGGTCCTACTTCTATCCGTCAGTATCCGGTAGCCTGGTATTCACAGAGCTATTGCCGAAGAATGACATTCTTTCATTCGGAAAAATCCGCGTATCCTGGGCACAGGTAGGTAAGGATGCCGGTGCTTATGCTACCAATACCTATCTGTGGGCTCCACAGGTGGTCAGTGAAGGGCTTATAGGTACAGGAAACAGCTGGACAGGCGGAAGCCCGAACCTGGTTCCCGAAATTCAGACCTCAACAGAGTTCGGTACCGAGCTTCAGTTCCTCAAAGGACGCCTGGGTCTTGACTTTACCTATTACAGCAGTGTTACTGAGAACCAGCTGGCAAGCCCGCGTCTTGCACAGTCAACAGGCTTCATTTTCCTGACTCTTAACAGCGGCTCGGTGAAAAACAAAGGTATGGAACTTTCCATCAATGCAACCCCGATCAGGAACAAGGACTTTTCATGGGATTTAACACTTAACCTCTCAGGCAACCGTGGCACACTGGGTGATTTCCTTCCCGGAGTCGGATTATTCTATGTAACGGATGTGCAGATCGGTGGTGTTAAGGCTGCCTCTGTTCCTAATGGCGGTTACTTCCTCGGACTTACCGGTGACTACTGGCTGAGAGAGACCGATGAAGAGGGAAATGAGATACCTGATGGAAGATATCAGGTTGATGAAACAACCGGACTATATGCCAACACAAAGGTTACGACAAATGTTATAGGTAACCGTGAGCCTGTTTTCATCGGTGGATTGAACAACAACCTCAGTTACAAGAACCTTAACCTGTCATTCCTGTTTGACATCAGGAAGGGTGGTGACATCTATAACGGTACCGAGTATTATCTGACCGTGATGGGACTGAGCATGAGGACACTCGATCGTGAATCCGTTACTGTATCCGGTGTTTCAAAGACCACCGGTGAGGAGGTTTCTTACACATACCAGGCTGGTCAGACCTATACTATTAACGGAGCATCCCGTTCCGGCGAGTACATGATACAGGAATACTGGTCGAACTATGCCGCCAACGCCTATAACTTCATGACCAGCACTAACTGGCTGAGACTTCGTTCATTGTCACTCTCATATGATTTCACCGACCTTCTCGGGAACAAGAGTTTCATAAAAGGCCTGTCTGCATCTGTAGCCGGTTATAACCTCTGGTTATGGACCAATTACAAGGGCATGGATCCTGAAGTAAGTGTATCTGGCTCAGGCACCGGAGGCTCCGGCTCAATGGGTATCGATTATTGCGGTGTACCTGCTACCAGGAGTATTACTTTTGGTCTTAATGCAACATTTTAATAACAGATTTAACAACATACGACTATGAAAAAGATATTGTATATCACTTTAAGTCTGATATTTCTTCTGGGCTCGTCCTCTTGTGAGAAGTGGCTTGATGTAAATGTCGACCCCGATAGTCCGAACGATGCGAGCGCAACTCCTGAGATCAGACTGCCATGGATACAGCATTATTACCTGTACGCATGGGGAGTAGCAAATGTACGTTCCAGTTTTGCGAATGGAACACTCGGCTATGTTGCCTCAACATCTTCCAATAGCTTGCTCTGTGCCTGGAAACCGTCGCAAAGCAGTTGTACCACAATATATCAGAACTGGTTCCTCGGTGCAGCCGTCAACCTGAATCCTCTGATTGATAAAGCTGAAGCAGCGGGTGCCTATCACTACCTGGGTGCTGCTTACTGTATCAAGGCCATGGGTTTTCTTCTTATGCTTGATATTTACGGGGAGATGCCGTATACCGAAGCCCTTACCGGTAAATACAATCCTGTTTATGACCAGGGTGATGTTATTTACGCAGGCTGCATGGCTGACCTGGACAAAGCTATCGAATACTTCGGCATGACACAGGAAGCTGGCGCTCCGGCCCTTGCAACAGGTGATAACTGGAACGGTGGCGATGTGAACAAGTGGATCAAGCTTTGCTATGGTCTCAAAGCCCGTTATCTTCTCCAGATATCGAAGAAAGCCTCCTACGATCCCACTGCTGTGCTTGCTGCTCTCCAGAGCGCACCACAGTCAAACAGCGACAACATAAGTGTGAGGCATTATAACGTTGAAGGTGATGCCACCATGTTCACCACCGGTGACCCCTACCAGGCTAATGTCACATGGGACTACGCAGCTTACGGTACATCACAGCGTGCCACAAGGTGGTATGCCAACCTGCTGACAAACAACTTTACCGGCGGCTCAGGTGTGATTGACCCGCGTATGTCAAAGATGCTTCCTGCCACAATGACCAATATTGAACTGAACAGTTCTGGCGACATTGTCAGCTACGAGTGGCTGAGGGATGTCGGGATTGATATGATGGAATCGGATGTACGTGTTAACGGTGGTCCTCTGAATGCTACATATGCTACTGCAGACAAGACTATAGTATACACTATCTCTGATGCTACCGCACTGGCAGACTTTGTAGCAAGTGTACCGCATTCATTCACTGTTGACGGGAATGACGTTTCGGTAACCTATCCTGCAGGCTCTTTCTATATCAACAGTACAAACTACAGAAGAGCCGGCGACACAATCTATGTGAACATGAGAGCTAACAGCCTCTCAACGAGCGGCAGGTCTGTGACTGATATGTACTACTATCCGACCACTGCAGCCAACGCTGTTGCAGGAACAGGTACCTTCTTTGCAAGGCCTGACTCAGACTCTGATATACTGACATACGCTGAGATGTGTTTTATCAAAGCTGAGGTTTACCTCAGGCAGGGTAATGCACCGGATGCCTATACCGCCTACAAGGCTGGTATCCAGGCAGCCTTTGACCGTATGCAGATCAAGCTGAATGAATGGAAAGCAGCCGGTACAGTTAATCCTGACCAGATGCCTATGGATGAAGCAGAAATTGCTGCCTATATGGCAAGCCCCGCTGTTGTTCAGACTTCCGGAGCCCTCACGATGGCTGACATCATGCAGCAGAAGCTGCTTGCAATGGGTTTCAGCTTGCAGAACTGGAACGATATGAGACGTTTCAACTACAGCGCAGGCAATATAGGAAGCTTTGGGGTGGTCTACAGGGATTACAAGAGACCTTATGAGTTCACGGCTACTAATGTCATGACAGGGTCAAGTCCCACCGACCTTACTTACTGGTTCCGCCGCTTCAATCAGAGCGCCCACGAGAGCAATTATAACAATACACAGCTGATGGCTTCCAATCCGCTTGCAATGCAGGATGCCATCTGGAGCGATCCCGTATGGTGGGATAAAGAATAGCATTGATATAATTGTCAAAACAGAGAAAAGAGGGGTGTCAATGAGTTGCACCCCTCTTTTTTTATTCATAGCCTGTTGAAGCCGCTTCTCTCTATCAGGGCGTCGGCTGACGGTTCCCGCCCCCGGAATGCCCTGAACAGTTCGTCCGGCTCTCTGCTGCCGCCTTTCTCCAGTATGTTGTGCCGGAATGACAGTGCGGTCCCGGAATCGAAGATACCCTTTTCCCTGAAGAGGCTGAAGGCATCGGCATCAAGCACCTCTGCCCACTTATAGCCATAATAGCCTGCAGCATAGCCGCCGGAGAACAGGTGGGCAAATGAGACACTCATGCAAGCCCCGTCAACATATGGGAGCAGCTCTGCCGATGCCATGGCATTACGCTCAAAGGCAACAATATAACCATCGAATGGTTCCTGCAGAGTATGCCAGGCCATATCAAGAAGGCCGAAGCTAAGCTGTCTCATGCATGCATAGCCCTCGTTATAGGTGAGTGATTCCTTAAGCCTGTTGAGAATATTTTCCGGTACTTTTTCCCCGGTCTCGTAGTGCATTGCCCAGAGGTCGAGCCACTCTTTTTCCCACGACCAGTTCTCCATCAGCTGTGAAGGCAGTTCCACAAAGTCGCGTTTCACATTTGTGCCGGAAAGGCTCTCGTATGTGCAGTCTGAAAGCATTCCATGGAGAGCGTGACCGAATTCATGGAGAAAGGTGTTCATCTCACTGTGAGAGAGCAGGGAGGGTCTTGCCTGTGTGGGACGTGTGAAATTCATGACCAGGGAGATGACCGGGATAACCCTCTGTCCATCCGCCCTGCTCTGTTCGCGGAAGCCTGTCATCCATGCCCCGCCACTCTTACCCTTACGGGGATGGAAATCGAGCATGAGTATTGCAATAACTCCCTTATCGCCATCGTGAACCTCCCATGCTGTAACCTCACTGTTATATATAGGAATATTGCTGTTTTCAGTGAACCTTAGGCCATATAATTTTGTAGCAAGCCCCAGCACAGCCTCCGTCACCTTCCCAAGGGGCATGTAAGGACGCAGGGCCTCATCGTCGATTTTGAACCGCTCCAATCTCAGTTTCTCAGAGTAGTAGGCCCAGTCCCAGCGCTCAAGCCTGCCTGTGTGACCCAGATCACGGGCGTACTGTTCCATGTCATGGAGGTCGCGCCTGCCGGCAGGAGATGAGGCCTCCAACAAGCGTGCAAGAAAGCTGTTTACCTCTCCTGGTGTTGAGGCCATACGTTCTTCGAGGGCATATGATGCATAATCATTGTACCCGAGCAGCCTGGCAAGCTGCAGACGCAGGTCTGAAAGCCTGGTCACCAGTGTCGTGTTGTCGTGTTCGTTTCCACGGAATGAACGTTGTACATAGGCCCTGTACATTTGCTCCCTGAGGTCACGACGGTCAGAGTATTGCATGAAAGGGACATAACTGGGAGCGTGCAGGGTGAAGACCCATCCCTTAACGTCTCTTTCCTTTGCCAGTCCTGCAGCCGCTTCCCTGACACCCTCAGGCAAACCGGCAAGGTCATCTTCTGATGTAAGATGAAGGGTAAAATCATTGGTCTCAGCCAGCAGGTTCTCCTCGAACTTCAGCGACAGAGTCGACATCTCCAGGGTAATAGCCCTGAACTGCTCCTTTTCGGCTTCATGCAGAGCAGCCCCGCCCCTGATGAAACTCCTGTACCTGCGGTCAAGAAGGATAAGTTGTTCGGCATCGAGATCCAGGTTATCTTTCTTTTCATATATGGCCCTGACCTTCTTAAAGAGGTCGGGATTGAGGGTGATGTCGTTGGCAAAAGCGGTGAGAAGAGGGGAGACCTCTCTTGCGGCTGTCTGGAGCTGAGGCGTGGTGTCAGAACTGTTAAGGTTAAAGAGGATGGGAGTGATGCGGTTCAGGAGTGACCCGGCTCTCTCAAGGGCCTCAACAGTGTTGTGAAAGCCAGGCTCTTCACCTGAGTTAATTATCTCGTCTATCTCCTTTCTCGCCTCTTCAATGGCATACTCTACAGCCGGTTTGAAGTGCCCGGGCTTTATCAGGTCAAAGGGCGGGATGTTGAATGGGGTCTTCCACTCCTGTAGCAGTGGATTTTCAGGTTGTGTGTCGGTCTTCATCTCTCAAATGATCATTGGACAAAATTATACTTCTTTTTATCTGTTGAAGATCGTTTATCATAAACATACTGACAGAAAAATGCCATACCCACCAGGGATATGGCATTTATATATTCTGCAGATTTATCTCAGAACGGCAGATCGTCTATCTCCGGGCTCGGCGGGGGAGAGTCTTCAAGCTCAGGGCTCCTTATAGCCTGCTGGCCGTTGTCGGCCACCTCTATACCCCGGGTAACGGAGAGAGCGTTAAGGTTGGTGATGTAATTGACCATCCCGTTCTTCTCCCAGCGGTTACCCTTGATGTTGAAGGTGACTGTCACATCCTGCCTGAGCCATGACTCATCAATGATCTCACATTTATCCTGTGTGAGCTGGAATTTGATGAAGTCGATATAGGCCTGCCCGCTGCTGCTGTCTTTGTGTTCGATAACGAACTCGCGTTTGCGGAAGCGTTCATTTATCCGGTTGACCGGATAGACCTCGGTAACCCTGCCGGTGATCTGATAATCCATTACTCTGACTCAGTTATGACTATCTTGTCAATACTGTCACCTGCCCTGATCAGATCAATCACCTCGAGTCCTTCAAAGACCTTTCCGAAACAGGTATGTTGCCTGTCAAGGTGTTTGGTGTTTGACCTGCTGTGGCATATAAAAAACTGTGAGCCTCCTGTATCTCTTCCCGCATGTGCCATGGAGAGCACTCCTCGATCATGATACTGTTTCGTACCGGTAAGTTCGCATTTGATCTTATAACCCGGTCCTCCGGTACCCACGCGGGGGTCACTCATATCTTTTGAGAATGGACATCCGCCCTGTATCACGAAGTCAGGAATGACTCTGTGAAATGCCAGTCCGTCGTAAAATCCTTTTCCGGCAAGTGTCACAAAGTTCTCAACCGTTCCCGGGGCATCATCGTCGTACAGTTCAGCCTTCATAACCCCCTTTGGGGTATATATCTCAGCTATTCTCATTCTTTGACTATGTCAAGCAGCTCAACTTCGAAAATAAGAGTTGAGTATGGAGGAATAGGGCCGGTACCGCTTTCGCCGTAACCCAGTTCATAAGGGATATAAAACTTGAATTTTGATCCTTTTGGCATAAGCTGAATGCCTTCCTGCCATCCCTGTATCACCTGGTTGACACCGAACTGTGCCGGTTCACCACGGTCAAGGGATGAATCGAACTTGGTGCTGTCAAGGAGCATTCCGGTATAATGAACCTTTACCACATCCTGAGGACCCGGTTTTTCGCCTGTGCCCATTGTAATGACCTCATACTGAAGGCCGCTTGATGTTTCCTGGACCCCTTCACGTTTCTTGTTCTCAGCCAGGAATTTTTCACCGTCATCAATATTCTTGCCGTATACTTTCTTCATCTGGTCAGCCTGTCTTTTCTGCATATATGTCATAACATAACCCTGTGCACCCTGTTCATCAAGGGTATTCTTGCCGGATTTGGCATCAAGCATGCCTTTTGCCAGAAGAACCGGGTCAATGTCAATGCTGTCTGTCATGTAGTAGAAGTAGTTCGCAATACCTAATGCGTACGCGAGCGAGTCTTCCGGGCTTTTTACTTTTGTGCCTGTAACACTTGACCTGGTATTGCATGAAGATGCGATCACGGCTGCTGTCACAGCGAGGATAACTAAACCTTTGATTTTCATTGTTTATGTTTTATTTAAATTTTGGCAAAGATAATACTTTGGAATACAAGTTATGGCTTTTGCTGCTCTTTTATTACCTCCAGCAGCTCGACTTCAAAGATTAGGTTTTCAAACGGTTTGATAATATTACCGGCGCCTCTCTCTCCATAGGCTAGGCTATACGGAATATAGAGCATCATTTTGGTACCTTCCTGCATGAGCTGTAATCCTTCGACCCACCCCCGGATGACGTTGCTTACCCTGAACCGGGCAGGCTCACCACGGTCATATGACGAGTCAAACCTGGTCCCGCCGGTTGTTGTTCCGATGTAGTGGACCCTCACAATATCCTCGGGTCCGGGCGTGGCACCTGTCCCCTGCCTGATGATCTTATACTGTAACCCGCTCGGGGTGGTCACCACGCTGTCTTTGGCCGCGTTTGCTTTAAGCCATGAATTACCGGCTTCGATCTGTTCACTGTATTCTGCTTCACGGCGGGCCTTCTCGCGTCTCTGCATATAGCTGACAATAAATGCGCTGGCTGTGGTGTCATTCATGAGTGGCCTGTCCTTTGATGCATCAGTCATTCCCTTGCTGAAGATTTTTGTGTTGATCGTGATGCTGTCTGAAATGTAGTATTTATAATTTGCCACCCCGAGAGCATAGGAGAGCGAGTCTTCAGGTGTGGTTAACTTTGCCTTCTGCCCTGCTGCAGTAAGAGCAGTCATGGCGGAAACTGCAATAATGAGTGCTGGTGTGAAAGTCTTCATATTATCAGAGATTTATTTTCCAGGTATGAGAATCTGTTTCGCAAACCGGAATGGCGTTAATGTTACTGTACAGTTTAATATACCCGGGCCCGATCATTAGTTTCATCCTGTCTTCAAAACAATGCCACTCCTGTTTTAACTCTCTTCCCCCAGGCATGCTAGCGAGACCGGAGGATATAAGACAGGACAGGCAAATATACCACAATTCATCTCTTTACAGCCCTTGTTATAACCCTTTTCCCCGGAGGCCCAGGCAGATGTGCAACATCAAACCCCATTGCCTTCAGCATCCGTTTCAGGTCGCCTTTAGCCGAATAGGTTACGAAGACTGACCCGGTATGGGTAACAGTAGCAATTCTGCGGAACACCTCTTCACTCCACATCTCAGGCTGCTTGTCAGGCCCGAAAGCATCAAAATATACAAGGTCGAAGAGACCCTCAGGACCTTCCTTCGTGAGATCCGCCTGTAACTTGACCAGTGTGAGCCACTCTGATATAGGGACTGGAATGCCCCAGGGTGCTGTATGGAGCTCTTCAAGTATCAGCGTGCCGCGATTGCCTGTCAGTGACCCGTAATTTAGCTGCCGGACCAGGCTTGTCTCAAGAGGGTATTTTTCAATGGCTGTATACCTGATGCTTATATGATGTTCCTCAGCGTACAGTGCTGTGAGAAGGGCATTCAGCCCTGTGCCGAATCCTGCCTCCAGGATCGATGCACTGTCAGTGTCAAGCATGGCCAGGCCGGCATTAATGAATATATGCCTTGATTCCGTGATGGCACCGAAATGTGAATGGTAATGTTCATTCATGCCCGGCACAAAGAGAGTGTGTGAGCCGTCAGATGTTAAGACGAGTTCGGGATTAAACGGATTTGCCATCATATGCAAATTTCAGTTACCTATATTAAAGCTGTCACTCTGCCGCCGGACCTTCCGACCTCAGATCTTCCGACCTGAGATCTTCCGACCTGAGACCTTCCGGCTTCAGACCTTCCGGCTTCAGACCTTCCGGCTTCAGACCTTCCGACCTCAGACCTTCAGACCTTCAGACCTTCAGACCCTCCTTACCGCCAGTCTGAATCATACCAGGCACGAACGTCAGTGGCAATCATTCCAGCCCTTGTTGCCGCCTCGATCCCCAGGTCACCGTCTTCGAAAACCTCGCACATTTCCGGAGGCACATTCATCAGCTCAGCACACTTCAGGAATGTTTCCGGGTGGGGCTTGTGCTGCTTTACATCATTGGCGGTGACTATAATGTCAAAGTACTGCCTGATACCTATTATCTCGAGCGTTTTCTCCACTGCTTCACGGTGACCACCGGTCCCCACCGACATCGGCATCCTGCCGTAATATTTATGAACCAGAGCTGTTACCGGTTCGATGGGGGTTACATTATGCTGGATGGAAAAGAACTCTTCAAGCTTGACCTGCATGATATCGTCGACTGAGACCTTACCCTTCATTCCGCTCTTGTCAATGATATCTTCGGCTATTTTCCAGCCGGGGGCCCCGGTATGTGCCTGAAGGAATGCGGAATCCATGACTATGCCAAACCTGAGGCAGGCTTTTTTCCAGGCCTGGTAATGCCATGGCATGGTGTTGGCCAGTGTGCCGTCAAGATCAAATATGAGGCCTTTTACCCCAGTTGAGATGTCGTAATTCATGACCGCAAAGGTAATATTATTCAGGTAACAGCCGGCAGGAAACCCTGGCAGGCGGAGCATCAACGGATTACCGTTAATCAGGCTGCTTTCCGTATTGTTAAAGGATAACTTAATCCACCCGGATGACCAGCAAGTTGATGATCATATCCGGCAAAGGCGGCAGATATCTTTTCAGATCAGCCTTGCAGGAATTTCTTTACCTCTTTTGCGATATTTTCACCGGTGAAGCCCAGCTTCTTGTCCAGGACGCCATAGGCTGCTGAGTATCCGAAGCTCTCCAGCCCCCATACTTTACCTTGCGGTCCGGCAAGCCCAAGCATGGTCACCGGCAATCCGGCCGTAAGGCAGAAGACCGGTATCCCGCTGGTGATGACACTCTGCCTGTATTTCTCGTCCTGCATCCTGAACAATCCTTCTGAGGGTGCTGAGACGATCCTTGTTCTTATTCCTTCTGACGCCAGTATCCCGGAGGCTTCAACCAGTGTTGCAACTTCGGATCCGCTTGCAACGAGTATCACATCCGGTGTGTCAGCCGCACCGGCAACAACATATGCACCCCTGGCTGCCATGGCGGCTGCCTCGATGCGGGTTTTTCCCTCAGAAGGTAACGTTTTGATATTTTGTCTGGAGAGGATGAGAGCGGTAGGTGTCGAAGTGTTCTCCAGCGCCAGTTTCCATGCTATGGTAGTCTCCGGAGCATCGGCAGGGCGCAGGACCAGCATACTGTTCTCGCCGTGGTGATTCTTCAGGTGCTCCATCAGTCTTATCTGGGCCTCCTGCTCAACCGGCTGGTGCGTGGGTCCGTCCTCGCCGACACGGAATGCATCATGTGTCCAGACATATTTCACAGGCAGTCTCATCAGTGCAGCCAGCCTGACAGCAGGCTTCATGTAGTCGGAGAAGACAAAGAATGTGCCGCATACCGGGATAACACCCTTGTGCAGGGCCATGCCGTTCATCACTGAGGCCATGGTCAGCTCGGAGACCCCGGCATGAAGAAAAGCACCTGAGAAGTCGCCTTTTACGAACGGCTTGCTCTTCTTCAGGAAACCGTCGGTCTTATCTGAGTTTGCCAGGTCAGCCGACGCTACTATCATATTCGGGATCTGCTGTGCGAAGTGGGAGAGGAGCAGGGCAGAGGCGTTACGGGTGGCATCGTTTTCTTTCTGTACTATGCCATTGAAGTCTATCCCGGGGATAGTCCCTGAATAGAAGTCATCAAGCTGTTTTGAGGCGGCAGGATCACTGTCTGCCCACACTTTCATCTTCTTTTGCCATTCCTCTGCATCGGCCGATTTCATTGACAGCACATTTCTGTACAGCTCCTGTACATCGGCAAAAATCTCAAAGGGATTATCAGGATTACCACCCAGGTTTGCCACCGACTTCCTGAATGAGGCACCGGCGTGTGACACCGGCTGCCCGTGTGTTGAGGTTTTCCTTTCGAAGCTGTTTCCCTCTTCATCCACAAGGCCTTTCCCCATAACTGTCCTGCCGATTATAAGCACCGGTTTTTCATTCTCATCGGAGGCAAGACGTAAGGCACCACGAATCTGGTCATGGTTATGACCGTCGATCTCCATCACCCGCCAGCCCCATGCCTTATATTTGGCAGCCGTGTCTTCCGATGTTACTGCCGAGGTTTCGGTGGAAAGCTGAATGTCATTGGAGTCAAAGAATATTATCAGGTTACTCAGTCCAAGGTGCCCTGCCAGGCGGCCTGCTCCCTGTGATATCTCCTCCTGTATCCCGCCATCGGAGATGTAACTATAGATCTTGTGGTCAAACAACCTTCCGAACCTTGTTGCAAGGAAGCGCTCGGCTATTGCTGCACCAACAGCCATGGTGTGTCCCTGGCCCAGCGGGCCCGAAGTATTTTCTATGCCGCGTTTCACATCTAGTTCGGGGTGACCGGGAGTCACACTGCCCCATTGACGGAACTGCATTATATCGTCAACAGTAAAATGCCCTGTCAGTGTCAGTACGGAGTAGAGCATGGGAGACATATGCCCGGGATCAAGGAAGAAGCGATCTCTGTTTATCCAGCCGGGGTTTGACGGATCAAACCTGAGGAACTCAGAGAAGAGTATGTGAATGAAGTCTGCCCCGCCCATGGCACCGCCCGGGTGCCCGGAATTGGCCTTCTCGACCATTGCCATTGAGAGAATCCTGATATTGTCTGCTGCGCGTTCGTTTACGTTTCTGGTCATGATGATTTAAGCCTTATTGTTTAAGGTAAAATTAAAAAAAAATCCTTTGGGCAGGGTGTCAGGCGTTATAGGTTGATGAGGCAGTATCGCCGCCACGTCCGGTCCAGTTGGTGTGAAAATGTTCTCCTTCCTGTTTATCGACCCTCTGGTAGGTGTGCGCACCGAAGTAGTCGCGCTGTGCCTGCAGCAGGTTGGCAGGCAGCCAGGCGGACCGGTAACTGTCAAACCATGAGAGTGCTGCACTCATTGCCGGCACCGGCACACCGTCTCTCACGGCCCCGGCGATCACCCTTCTCCAGCTCTCACTGTTCTCCCTGAGAATGGCAGAGAAATAATCGTCCATTATGAGGTTGGGAAGCTTCGGGTCACGTTTGAATGCTTCAAATATCTTATTAAGGAATGCAGATCTGATAATACAGCCTCCCCTCCAGATCATGGCTATCTCACCGTAGTTGAGATCCCATTTGTATTCAACGGCAGCATTCTTCAGGAGATTGAATCCCTGTGCATAGGATATGATCTTGGATGCGTACAGGGCTTTGCGTATATCGTCCACAAACTTCTTCTTGTCGGCCGGGATGTTTTTTGCCGGGCTGCTAAAGAGCGGTGAGGCATTAATCCTCTCCTTCTTCATGGAGGATATAAACCTGGCAAAGACCGACTCGCCGATAAGGCTGAGCGGCACACCGTGATCAAGAGCGCTGACAACAGTCCACTTCCCTGTACCCTTCTGACCTGCCGAGTCAAGTATCTTTGTCACCATAGGCTGGCCGTCATCGTCCCTGAATCTCATTATCTCACCGGTTATCTGTATGAGATAGGAGTCAAGCTCGGCTCTGTTCCAGTCCTCAAAGATATCAGCCATCTCGTCATATGTGAATGCACCCGAGTTGACCATCAGATGGTATGCTTCACAGATCAGCTGCATGTCTCCGTACTCGATGCCGTTATGTGCCATTTTTACAAAATGACCTGCGCCGTTATCACCTATCCATGTGCAGCATGGGGCGCCATCGTCTGCTCTTGCAGCGATGGCATAAAAGATATCTTTTACATGAGGCCACGCTTCCTTTGATCCGCCGGGCATCAGCGATGGTCCGAGCAGGGCCCCTTCCTCACCTCCGGATACACCGGTACCTATGTAAAGCAATCCTTTGCTCTCAACATACCCGGTTCTTCTTATGGTATCCGGAAAATGCGAGTTGCCTCCCTCGATTATTATATCTCCTTTGTCAAGAAGCGGAATGATCATCTCAATAAAATCGTCAACAGGCTTCCCGGCCTTCACCATCAGCATGATCTTTCTAGGCCTCTCAAGGCTTGATATCAGCTCTTCAAGTGAATATGCCGGAATGATCTTTTTCCCCTTGCCACGGCCGTTGACAAACCCTGTAACCTTATCTGTTGTACGGTTGAATACTGCAACGGTATAGCCCCTGCTCTCGATATTGAGTACGAGGTTTTCTCCCATCACTGCCAGTCCGATCAGTCCTATATCTGCTTTCATCTTGTGTTTTGGAGTTATTGATTATGTTATTATTTAATTATCTATCTGGAAACCAAGTTCAGAGAGAATGTGCTCCGCTTTCCTGTCAATGGTTCTGACAGAGTAAGAGCTGAATTCACGCCTTATCCTGTAGTTATCGCGAAGGTACTCGAATTTCCCGGGATTTGAACGAAAGAGCATATCATCCTCTTCAGGTGCATAGGTATGCCTGACGGCACTGCCCACAACATCAAGGATATCTGATTCATTCCCATACCCTGTGAGGTCAATGACCGGAGTCTGCGGTAGGGGCAGGGCAGACGGCGTCCAGTCGGTCAGAGGTATGTCAAGTGCAGCCGCTACCTTTCTGACCGAGTTGATGGTGGCATTGGCCTTTCCGTCGACGGAGTAGCCTGCTATATGCGGAGTGGCAATGTCAACAAGCTCTACCAGCCTGTTATCTGCATGAGGTTCGCCTTCCCAGACGTCAAGCACCGCTCCGGGCAGCGACCTGTCATCCAGTGCATCCCGTAACGCATCGTTTTCGACTACCTCTCCGCGGGATGAGTTAATGATAAGACAACTCTTTTTCAGGCGTGACAGGTTTGACCTGTTAATCAGGTAACGGGTGCGATCTTCACCCTCCAGAGTCAGGGGTACGTGCAGTGTCAGGATATCGGATTCTTCAAACAGTTTTTCCAGGGGATGAAACATTCCTGTGCCTTCAAGCCTCTGTCTCGGTGGATCGTTCAGGAGAACCCTCATGCCGATGGCACCGGCAGCATGGGCTACCTTTGATCCGACGTTACCCACCCCAATAATACCCAGCGTAAGATTGCGGAGGTCAAGTGAGTGCTTGCGGGCCAGGTAAAAAAGCGTACCGGTGATGTACTGCATCACTGAACCGGAGTTGCATCCGGGTGCGTTTACCCATTTAATATTGTTTTTCTCCAGCCAGGATGTGTCAATGTGATCAAACCCTATTGTAGCCGAAGCCACTATCTTAACCCTGCTGTCCTTCAGGAGACTGCTGTCGCACCTGGTGCGTGTCCGTACAATGAGTGCTTCGGCATCCTTAACCATGGCTGCATCAATATCACGTCCGGGGCTGTATGTCACATCTGCCCAGGGCTCAAAAACACCCCTGATAAACGGTATCTTTTCGTCGATAACGATCTTCATTGTATTAGCTCGATGCTTTCCAGAGGCCGGTTGCCGGATTGGAGATGAAGTAAAAATCTTCACCGTCAGTTGATGTCTGAAATCCCGTTGTGAGTTTTTGGGGATTGTACTTTTGCATAAGCTCATCAAGGATGCCGTAGCTGTATCCAACAGATTCCACCTCCTCACGCGTAAGCTGGCCGGCAGCGTAGGTTACTCTGAACCTGCCTTCCGGGGATCCGTGGATGAGGTGTGCGGCTGCGCTGAGATTATCCTTCAGGTCGTCATTATCTGTCACGTATGAGAGTATTTCCGGTGTAGTCCTGTATCCGTATTTTCTGATGAGCCTGTCTATGGCGGGGTCTTCGCCGAAGGTCCTGACACCAGGAGCAAGCACCACCAGTTCACCTTCATCAGCTATAGCCATACGGGTGCGGTATATGCTTTTATTTCCCAGCCAGGTGCTCTTGAACTCTCCAGGGTCAAGCCAGACTACTACCTTTTGCAGTCTTTCGGGCAGGATAGTGAAATTGACCTCCCGGGAGAGGGATGCTGCCTGGCTGAAGCAGCCGATATCATCACCGGCAAAGAGCCCTCTGATCTTAAGATGGCCGTCGCTGTCAGGTGCCACAACGGTCAGGATATAGAGCAACGGCAGCCTTGGTGCTGCTATTTCAGAGGCTTTGTTAAGCACAGCCCTGACCGGGTTGTCAGTAGTCCCGAGAATATTCTCTATGCCATGCACGGCTCCAATGAAATGGCTTTTATTGATTGCTTCGCTGCCGCCGCACCCTACGAAGACGTTCTTGTTATAGTTAGCCATGCCTGTCACCTCATGAGGCACTACCTGGCCTACCGAGATGATAAGGTCATGTACGCCGGAGGCCAGCAGGCTGTTCACCTGCACCGGGTAGTCAAAGCCGAGCCTTCCTCCTGTAACCTCCCTGATGAACTCTGAAGGCACCCTCCCAAGCTCATCGATATCTGTTCGCCAGCGGTGCTCTCTGAAGAGCGAGTGGGGTACCCTGCCGTACATAGCCGATATTTCACTCTCCTCCATAGGCACATGGGTGCCCAGTGCCGGGAGAATATTTAATATCCTCTCTCCAAGCTGCTCCCATAATAGCCCGGTTATCATGCCGGCACCGGAGTGTGCCCTGGTTATATCGGGCGGGAGTATCAATACCTTTTTCCGGTCGCCAAAGCTGTCAAGGATACTTTTCAGAGCATTCTTTATCTCCTCTTTTGTCAGGTCCCTGTCGGGTCCCCCGTCTGAATAGTATATCATATTCACTACTTTTCCCAGGGCGGTTTCACGGGTAATGATCTCCGGAACTCGCTGATCAGTTTTTCCTGGTACCCGCCCTTGTATTTTCCTGCGATAAACATTTCGAGTGCCTCATCAAAGAATCGTTTCCATGATCTGTCCTCGTCTCCCGGGATCACCGGGAAGAAGAGTGCCCCGTTGTCGGTTGCTGCCTTAAGGTCGCCAGGGGCATCTCCTATCATCAAAATTCGGTCAATATCGTATTTCCCTTTGGCAGCCATTGATATATGCTCAGTTTTTGTTCCCTGCTCCTGGCCCGCTATTGCTCTTACATATCTGTTTATCGAGTGTTCCTCCCACTCTCTTACCAGTGCCTCCCGGGGGGTCTGTGATACAACCACAGCATCAGCCATAGTGCTTAGCTTTTCTATTGACCTGCGGGCCCAGGGGAACGGTGGTACATCACGCAACCATTTTGCTATATCTTCATTCACGGCAAGAGTCCATAAAAGGACCTGATTAAGGGCAGGGCTGGGGTTGTTACCGGCATATTCTCTAAAGGCCTGGTTTCCAAGCCTGCTCTCTATGCTGATCCATTCCCTGAGAGGATCCATGTCGGGGAGTTTAAAATCAAGTTCCCTTACCTCTTTTCTTGCAGCCAGCATTTCCATCACCTTCACCAATGCCGGGAAACGGTTCATTCCCCTGGTTACCGAATAGAGGTTAACAAACTCCCATGTCTCCCTGACATACTTTGATATGGCAAAAAGCCCGAAATATTTGACAGTATCTGGACAGAAAAACTCTTTGTGTTTCACCTCCATTGTGTTGAAAACACAACCGTCAGAATCAATACCGATGAAGTATTCTTTCTCCGGTTTCAGATCCTCAAGAATGTTCATTATGTTAGCTTCCGATCGTTATCTGTGTTATTACAATAAAAAGGCAATATTGTTCCCATCTATACTCCGCTGTAGGCACTGAAGCCACCGTCAACAGGTATCACAACGCCAGTAACGAATGATGATGTGTCTGACAGCAGGTATAGCATTGTGCCTACCAGCTCTTCGGGTTCAGCATACCGCCCCATAGGTGTGGCTGAAATAATCTTCTTTCCTCTCGGGGTCATGTCTCCGGTCTTCTCGTCAGTAAGCAGGAACCGGTTCTGGTTTGTCAGCAGGAATCCCGGCGCTATGGCATTCACCCTGACCCCTGAGGGAGCAAAATGAACAGCCAGCCATTGTGTGAAGTTGTTGATGGCTGCCTTTGCGGCTGAGTAAGCGGGGATCTTTGTCAGAGGCCTGTAGGCATTCATCGACGATATATTCAGAATGACACCGCTGCCTTTCATAATCATATCCTCTGCAAGGATCATAGTGGGCAGCACAGTGCCTTTAAAATTAAGATCGAATACCCCGTCAAAGCCTGCTATGTCAAGGTCAAAGAATGTTCCATCCAGGTCGTTGTCATCCCTTTTGATAAACTCTTTCGCTGTTGTTGCAGTAGCCTTGTTGCCGCCTGCACAGTTTATCAGGATGTCCAGTTTTCCGAATGCTGACCTTATCTCATCACGCGCTTTAAGGAGCGATTCCCTGTCGGTCACGCTTGCACCAATGGTGGCCGCAAGTGATGTGTCATCACTCTTTGCCAGCTCTGATGCGGTTATTGCATCACTAGCAGGTTTCAGATCCAGTATTATTACTTTCACTCCGGCATCACAGAGTCCCCTGACGAGAGTCTGTCCAATCACACCGCTACCACCGGTAATGGCAGCAACTTTTCCATTCAGGTCATTAAAGTCAGTCATATGAAACAGGTTTCTATTATAATTCAATGGGTTTATATTTTGGAACAAGCATCTTCATTACCACCCATCCGATAAGGTAAGCTACTGCGCATATGCAGAAGATGATAAAGTAGCCGGCCCTTATCCCTTCGAATCCGAAGAACTTCATTGGCTGGGTAACATACTGGGCGCCGTTTGCCAGCAGTTCTTTTGTCATAACTGTCACGGAGCCGTCTGTCATCGTGCTTCCTGAAGCGAAGTCAAAGAGAGCTCCTGAGCCTTTATTTATTATAAACGATCCGATACCTCCGGCCATCCCGCCTATGCCCGTGATGGTAGCGACAGCCGATTTAGGGAACATGTCGCCGATGGTTGAAAAGAGGTTAGCAGACCAGGCCTGGTGTGCAGCGGCGGCAATTCCGATGATAATAACCGGGAACCAGTAGGAGAGATGCCCCAGCGGTTGAGCCAGCAGTGCCAGGAGGGGGAAGAATGCAAAGATCAGCATGGCACGCATGCGTCCGGCATAAGGATTCAGCCCTAGTTTGTCGACGAAATATTTTGGAAGCCAGCCTCCTATTATGGAGAGCATAACCACAGCATAAAGGACAAATATAAGGAGCTTTGCCATGGAGGTGTCAGAGGTCAGACCGTACACATCACTCAGGTAGGCCGGTGTCCAGAAGAGGTAAAACCACCATACGCCGTCTGTCATGAATTTCCCAAATGCGAATGCCCAGGTTTGTTTATATCTGAAGCATTGTTTGAAAGACATCTTTTTCTCTGTCTTTTCAACGTTGTTATTTGCTATGGTCTCTGCAATGGTGTCCTGGTTGATGTAATCCAGTTCTGCCTTATTTACCCTCGGGTGAACATCCGGCTTCTTATACATGAACACCCAGAATCCCATCCAGATAAATCCAATGGCGCCAATGGCTATGAAGGCCATTTCCCATCCGTAACTGGCCGCTATCACCGGTATGGTAAGCGGGGCGGCAAGAGCTCCGATCTGTGCTCCGGAATTGAATATGCTGGTTGAAAATGCCCTGTCTTTCTTCGGGAAAAACTCGGCAGTGGTTTTAATGGCTGCCGGGAAGTTGCCCGCCTCCCCCAGTGCCAGAACAAACCGGGAGAATATGAATAGCGTAACACTGACAGTTGCCACCATACCGACATTATCTACAGTACCGATGAGGTTACGGGCTTCCTGAAACCCGACAAGCCATCTCCCTGTGGTAATACCCGATGTAGCTATGCCGCAGAAAGCGTGCAGCATCGCACCAACAGACCAGATGCCTATAGCCCAGAGGAATCCCTTTTTTGTGTCAATCCAGTCGACAAACCGGCCGGCAAACAGCAGGCAGATGGCATAGAAGATTGAGAAGAGACCGGTAATAGTGCCATAGTCGTTGTTGGTCCAGTGAAATTCAGGCGCTATGAAGTCCTTCCATGTCAGAGACAGTACCTGTCGGTCCATGTAGTTGATGGCTACGGAAAAAAAGAGTAACCCGGTGATGGCCCACCTGAAGTTTGTCATTTTCTTTTCAGCTGTAATTCCAGACATAATTTTTTATTAAACATTATTATTAAACCGAAAATGTTATCAAAGTACTTCTCCGTGCTGATGTTCATGCTGACATCCCGGCATGCCTACCTTATCAGGAGGAGGCCAGCCTCAGTTCCCTTATCAAATCCAGGGTCTCTTTTACCTTTTTCGTGATCAGCTCCCATTTACCATCCTTAACCATTTTTCCTGTTATGAGCAATGACCCCATGCCCACGCATGTAACCCCGGCTCCGAACCATTGCTTAAGGTTCTCTTCTGTAGGTTCCACTCCTCCGGTCGGCATCAAGCTGGTCCACGGGCTGGGTCCTTTGACTGCTTTGACAAAGGATGGTCCGCCAACAGCATTCCCGGGAAAGATTTTTATTACCTCGGCACCGAGTTCTTCAGCCTGTGATATCTCAGTAAGGGTTCCGCATCCCGGTATCCAGAGCACTTTTCTCCTGTTGCATATTTTTGCTACTTCAGGATTAAGGATCGGGGATACTATAAAATCTGCCCCCATTTGCATAAACAGGGCGGCGGTGGCGGCGTCATGCACCGAACCGGCTCCGATCATCATACCCGGGCAGTGCTGCAGGGACCATTTCTTTACTCCCGCGAAGACCTCATGAGCAAAATCACCCCTGTTTGTAAATTCGAAGACCTTTGCTCCACCTGTATAACAGGCAGAGATGACCTCCCTGCATATGTTCTCATCTTCATGATAGAAGAGTGGTACAAGACCTGTCTCTTCCATCGCAAGCGCTACTCTTATCCGCTTAAATCCTGACATCTTACATACGTTTAACTGGTTATCAGAATCCGAAATAGTCTCTGGCGTTATTGTAAGAAATATTCTCAATCATTGTTCCTATTGTAGCAAGCTCTGATTCAGGTAGCTTGCCTGCTTCAATATCCTCACCAACCATGTTGCACAGGATTCTGCGAAAATACTCATGTCTCGGGTAGGAGATAAAGCTTCTTGAATCAGTAAGCATACCCACGAATCTACTCAGCAATCCCATCAGGGAGAGAGCGTTCATCTGGTTGATCATCCCTGTCTCCTGGTCGAGGAACCACCAACCCGCACCGAACTGTATCTTTCCCGGAACACTTCCATCCTGGTAATTGCCTATCATGGTTGCAATCAGCTCATTATCCCTGGGGTTGAGGTTATAGATGATGGTTTTGGCAAGTCTGCCACGGCTGTCAAGCCTGTCTAACAAACCGGAGAGTTTCCTGGCTACGGTAAAGTCGCCCATTGAATCATAACCGGTATCAGGACCAAGTTGTGCGAACATGCGGCTGTTATTATTACGTATTGCACCGTAATGGAATTGCTGTGTCCAGCCCCTCTCGCTATCCATTACTGCCAGTTCGTACAACATGGCAGATTTGAATTTGGAAATTTCGTCGTGGTCAAGTTTTTTCCCGGACAGCACCTTCTTCAGTATAATATCCGCCTCAGTCTCAGTGTATTCATCAGAATAAAACTGTTCAATGCCGTGATCGCTCAAGAGGCAGCCGGCATCTGCAAAGTAACTGTGTCTGTTACGGAGAGCTTCAATCAGTGAAACAAAGTTTGTTATGCTGATGCCGGAAGCCTCTCCGAGCCTTTTCAGGTAGTCCCGGTATTTCTCCGGATCTTCCGGTGCCATCGCCTTGTCAGGGCGCCATGTCGGCAGCACCTTGATCTCAAAACCTTCTTTTTTGAGCGACCTGTGATGTTCAAGATTATCTATCGGGTCATCGGTGGTACAAATGACCTCAACATTAAACCTTTTCATGAGTCCGCGGGCTGAATATCCCGGTTGCTGCAACAGGGCAGAACACTCTTCCCATATCTGCGGTGCCGATTCCGTATTTAGTATCCTGCTTATGCCGAATACCCTTTTGAGCTCGAGGTGGGTCCATGCGTATAATGGGTTGCGCATGGTCATGGGTACCGTCTCCGCCCACCTGTCGTATTTCTGGCGGAAAGATGTCTCACTGCCTGTGATGTATTGTTCATCGATACCGTTGGCCCTCATGGCCCTCCACTTATAGTGATCACCCTCGAGCCATAACTGTCCGAGATCTTCAAAGCGCCTGTCTTCAGCGATGGCTCCCGGACTGAGATGGCAGTGATAATCGATGATCGGCAGTCCCTCCGAATGCTCGTGATACAGCTTCCGGGCAATCTCGCCCTGAAGCAGAAAATCCTCGTTTATAAAATCTTTCATATTATCACAGATGTTATACAGGTGTCAATGGCTGAAGAGAGGTATGATATGTCTCTCATAAATATTTTCCTTCACACATGAAGCTATTACACCGGCGTTGGCCTTCAGTGCGTCAGTGTATGCAGTCCCCAGTTCGGAGGCAACCTTATAGCCTACATGGATCAGCTGCCGGAAGCCAGGGTTATAGTCAGGGTGACCCGGTACATGTCTCAGTGTGTCTGCAAATCTGAGGCTATCCCAGGTGTCTGTAATGTCGGGATCGGGGAGCATCTCCGGCCTGATATCGATTACTGTAGCGTAGGGGAGGCATAACTCTTCCCTTCTCTCAAAGGCTCTGCGATAGATAAGCCTGGCCATATCCAGCCCGGCACCTCCTGACAGGGCGAGCCCGATAACCTCCTCAAGCCAGGTGGTACCTGCTGTCTTAAGGTGTAGACCACAGTCATGTTTCCTTATCAACCGTCCAATAACAGGGTAGATGGAGAATTTGTCACTGCCTGAGTGGACACTGAGCTTGAGTCCGGCGGGCAGACCAAACATCTTCACTGCATACCTTATAACAAGGATGTCCTCCTCGAACTCTCTGCCAAACAGAGCAGGATCACCCTCATAATCGACCCCCTTGTTAAACCGGCCTGTGAATTTGGGTGCAATAGTCTGCACCGGCACCTTCATGTCGGCCAGCCCTTTGAGGATAAAGAGCAGATCAAGAGGCTGCTGAGGCTGGTCAACCTCATCCATGGATACCTCGGTCACAAAACTGCCCTCTCCCTTTACCGATGCTATATGCCTGTAGATGGCAGCAGCTTCATTGATGGAGAAAAGGAATTTTTCGGCAAACTCCCTGAGATAACTTTCCGTTACCGTAAAGCGGTCAGTGATGCCCTCTATCTGCAGATCACCGCAGAATGACCTGTGGGTCTCCACAAATCCTTCAATGTCAGTGTCAGCAGCTTTCTTCCCTATGTAATCGGCCACATCAAGGGTAAAAAAGTCGGAAAATGCAATGAAACGATCAACAGTGCTGAGGTTAATATGGTCGGCATCAACGAAATACGGACCCTGGTAATGCAGGTCCTTTACGGCAGAGTCAGCTTCATGGCGTGTATCCGAGGGTTCAGAATGCACTATATTATGCTCCCTGTTTGATTTATTCCATACAGGAGTAATTTCTATTCCCAAATCCCGGGAGGCTTTAAGAAAAGCTTCAAGCTGAGCCTTGCCCTGGTGGGAGAATCTGTCACCGATACCAAAGGAATACTTGCCTGTTTCTTTCATAATGGTTTTTGTTGAGGTTTTCAGCATAGTCGGAAAAGTAACAATAAAAAACTAAATTAGTGTCTTAATCCATTAATAATTCATTAGTCATGAAGTGGTTTGTATTCACTGTAATAATGGCCTTGCAACCGATTGTCATCCATGGACAAACCAGGCATATCACGGTTGCTGCCGACGGAACAGGAGAGTATACATCTGTTCAGGAAGCTGTCAACTCTATAAGAGCCTATATGTCTGACACAACATACATGTTTATCAGGAATGGGGTGTACCATGAAAAGATTGTGATCCCATCGTGGGTGACAAATCTCTGCATGACGGGCGAGAGTGTGGAGAACACCATTATCACGTGGAATGATCATGCCAACATAAGAAATATGGGTACGTTCAGGACCTACACCATATGGGTTCAGGGGGCTGGCTTCACTGCAGAGAACATAACGTTTGAAAACAATGCCGAACAGCTGGGACAGGCTGTGGCCGTGCATGTAGACGGCGACAGGGCTGTCTTCCGCAGGTGCAGGCTCCTCGGCAACCAGGACACGCTCCTCACTGCCAACCAGGAGAGCCGCCAGTATTATGAGGATTGCTATATTGAGGGCACTACCGATTTTATCTTCGGACCTGCCACTGCCTGGTTTGAGAGATGTCATATTCACAGTAAGAAGAATTCATATGTCACTGCCGCATCCACCGTTGAGGGTCATGAATACGGTTATATATTCAATCGTTGCAGGCTCACCGCTGCCGATGGTATCACTAAGGTTTACCTCGGCAGACCATGGCGTCCTTATGCTGCCACTCTCTTTATGAGGTGCGAGCTGGGTAGTCATATCCTGCCTGCCGGATGGCATAACTGGGATAACACTGAGAATGAAACAACGGCGCGATATGCTGAATACCGTAACACAGGTCCCGGAGCAGATCCCGCCGCCCGTGTCTCCTGGAGCCGGCAGCTCAGTAGTGCTGAGGCAAAGAGATACACAATTGAGAAGGTCTTTGCCCGCAATGACGGATGGGTTCCTGCCAGATAACATATCATATACGATACTTTTTCCCGTTAACATAAACCCTTTTAATCTTTAATCCTTCGGTTCCGGACTGTGACATCCCCTGAGTCACGCCATCGAACCTGCAGTTTCTGAGTGTCACCCCTGATACATTAACAGAGTCATCAAGTCCGATTATAAAGATTCCATACCGGCTACCCCGGGAGGTAACGTTTTCCAGCGTCACATCCCTTACATACGGAGGGTACCCTCTATCGCACTCTTCCCCCGGTTCATACATAAGATTAATCTTCAGTATGGCTTCTGAACACCTGCCTACCTTGAGATTCCTGACGTTAACGTTCTCTATTACCCCGCCACGGCAGTCGGAGGTCTTGATCCTTATCACCCTCAGCAACTCCGGGCTGTTCATTTCACAATCCTCAACAAAGAGGTTGGCAAAACCACCGGAGATCTCACTTCCTATAACCACTCCTCCATGTCCGTCAGCCATCATGCAGTTACGGACGATGATGTTTTTCGAGGGAAGGGACCACCTTCTTCCATCATTGTTCCTGCCTGACTTGATAGCGATACAGTCATCACCTGTGTTGAAATGACAATCTTCAATCAGGACACCGTTACATGATTCCGGGTCACAGCCGTCAGAATTGGGTCCGGCGCTCTCTATTACAACACCTCGCATAATAAAGCTATCTGTTCTCAACGGATGGACCACCCAGAAGGGAGAGTTCCTGAGTGTCAGGTCCTCTATCAGAACTGTGTTGCAGCCGATGAAGTTAATCATCTGCGGTCTGAGTGCATCTTCAAGTCCAAAGAGTCGTTCCCCGGCCGGTGTCTGGTTCTGATCCAGTGCCAGCAGACGGGCTCTTCCAGAAATCCTCTGGGAATTCATCCCCTCACGCCATCCAAAATCCGGATTACCACTCATCCACCACCATGCCTCGTTTGAAGCCTGCCCATCGATTATACCTTCTCCTGTCAATGCTATATTGCTGGCATCAACAGCGTAGATTAGCGGATGAATATTGTGGCAGTCCATCCCTTCCCACCTGGTGAGAACAGGAGGGAGGTAAAGCCCGTAGTCTGAAGAGAACTGCAGTATGGCTTTTTCAGAAATA
>QKGI01000142.1 GCA_003250475.1 Bacteroidota bacterium
CTTACGAAATAAGCGTGATACACAATCTCAAAGGCATCATTGTCTCCTTCTTTAAGCCTCTTAAGCAGATCCTGATCGCGATAAATGATATTCACACCTTGACTGATACGGGAGTTTAACGACCTTTCAAGGTATGGAATATTTCTTTAAAAAGTCAAAATCTCAATGATTACTTTCCTCCGTCCCTTTCTGATGCCTCAATCAATTGCCTTCCTGCGGGGTCAGAGGGGAATTTCTCAGCCAGCTGTCTCGCGTGGATCAGTGCTTTCTCTTTCTGCCCGTGCTCAAGATAAAATGTGGCCAGGGCATAGAGGTAATCATAGTTGTTGGGTTCTTTATTCAAAGCCCTGACCAGGTAATCTTCTGCCGGGGAGGTGTTCCCCAGTGCATTCTCAAGCAGCCCCAGGTTATATAGTATCCTTGTCTGCCCGGGCATCAGCTCCGCCGCTTTCATGAAGTACTGGCGGCTCTCTTCATACCTCCCTCTCTCGGCAAGGAGCATGGCCAGAGATGTGTTGATCTCACTCAGCTCAGGATGCTCTGCCAGCAGCTCGCGCAGCAGTTGCTCAGCCTCGTCGTACCTGCCCTGCTGCGCACATACGGTAGCCAGGTTCACCCTGGCCATGTAAAATTGCCCGTCAACCTTCAGGGCCTCCCTGTATGCTGCTGCTGCCCTGTCCGGGTCACCGGTATTGGCATACATTATCCCGAGGTTGAACAGTCCGCCCGGGAAGTCGGAAGTGTACAGGTTTATCTCCCTGTACTCCTCCAGGGCAGCCTTCCTCGCCTTCCTGGCCGCTGCACCCAGCTGATCCTCGCGCAGCTCCGACAGCCGTATGCCGGCCTCGGCCCTGATACCCTTCACCGGGTCATTGAGCAGCGGCATCATCAGCTTCTCATATTTTATCGGGTCAGAGGGGTTATAGCTCATGACCGCGGTATGTCTCACCAGCGAGGAGGGATCGCTGAGGGCTCGCTCCACTGCCCTGTTGGCTGCCTGCGTGTTGTAACGCCCCAGGAACCTCACAGCCGTTGCCCTCACCATAAGAGGGAACAGCTCATTCTCAGCGTATAGTATAAGGTCGGGGATGACACTCCTGTCCCCCTTCTCAGCTGCAGCATAGATCTCCCCGTAATGAGGCCTGCTCCTCTCTCCGTACCATTTTGTGATATAGCCCTGTGACCATTCAGTGGACTTATCCTTGTGACAGTCGTTGCATGCATTAGGAGTACCAATACTCATTGTCAGGTCGGGCCTCGGTATCCTGAAGCTGTGATCACGCCTGTAATCGTTACCCATGTAATACCTGCCCGTCATATGACAGTTGACACACTGTGACCCGGTGCCCTCGGTGTAGGCCGGCTCTCCCCTGTTTATCAGGCGGCCGGTGCCGTTAGCCGGGTCAGGCTTGTGAAAATGATGCCGGGGGGTGTCATAGATGTCGGGCCGGTGACACTGGAGACAGAGCCGGTTGTCAGGCTCAATGGTCTTTACAGAATGAGAGTCATGGCAGTCGCTGCACATCACCTCCTTCTCAAACATCCTGCTCTGGGTGAATGAGCCGAACTCATAATCCTCATCCAGTATCTGCCCGTCATCATAATAGAGCGGCCGGGAGATAAGCATCGGTATCATATAGTTGAGCAGGTCGCTGTTGTCGTCTTCATAGTCTCCCAGTATGGCCCGGCGCGAGTGACAGCGGGCACATACGTTGAGAAGCCCCTCATTATCCAGGTCCCTGGTCCTGACCACCAGTCCCGTGTTGACATCCGCAGGCCTCGACCCCTCCGGCAGTGCGGCCCACACCAGGTGCTCCGACGCCGGGCCATGGCAGGCCTCGCAGCTTACGTCTATCTCCGACCAGGTGGTGTTATATGTTTTTGAAACAGGGTCATAGTTCTTCTTCAGGTTGGTGGAGTGACAGTCGGCGCACATGCCGTTCCAGTTCTGGGCCTGGCCGGTCCAGTGCAGCCAGTTGCCGGGACCGACCTCCTCTTCTGTATATACGGTGTCACCCAGGTGAAACCAGCGTCCCCTCTCAGTGTCCCAGGCTATGGGCAGGCACTGCAGCCTCCCTCCCTCAAAAGGCACCAGGTACTGCTGGAGCGGAGTATAACCGAAGGTGTAGGCTACCCGGAAGTCAGCGAACTCCCCGTCAGGCCCTTCGGTATTCACAAAAAACTGACCGTCTCTTTTAAACATACGGTGCACCCTGCCCCTCTGCCTGAACTCATAGTTGTTGAAATCGCCCAGCACCGTGCTGTCGCCGGCAACGTCCATAGCAAGGTCATGATGCGATCCCAGCCACAGGTCATCCTCTTTCTTGTGGCATTCGGTACATGCCTGCCTGCCGACGAAGAAAGGACCCGTAACTGTCTCTCCCGCATGCTTCTCAAAGGCAGTGCGCACAAGGTAAACAGGGAAAGCTGCAACGAGAACTATCGTCGCCACAAAGCCTGCCCTCTTCCAGGCCTTCATCCCGTTTCCCCCCTCTTTATACTGCATAGGTCACCTGGTTTGGTTCAAACCTCCTGCGCCTGGTGCCCTGGCTGATGTCCACCCTTACCTTTCCCTCTTCGATTATCACTGGGAAATAATCAAGAGGTCTGGGTGCGGGGGATGAGAGTACTACCCCGTGACGGTCAAAAGCCGAGGAGTGGCACGGACAGTCGAACTGCTGCCTGGCTTCATCCCAGAGGACTGAACACCCGAGATGCGGACAGGTTATCGACAGGGCCAGGAATCCCCCGTCCTGCTCCCTGATGATATAAAGCCTGTTTATCCTGTCAGGCGTGACTGAGCCTGCAGGGAAATCCTCAACATTGCCTATGTCCCTGAGTGTTAAGACTGATCTGCTTTTGTTGATCTCCCTTGAGGGTCTCAGCAGGCTGATGATGAAGAAGAGAAACTCAGCCACAGCCACCAGCCCGAGGATCTTCCAGATCCTCTTCATGAAGATGCGTCTTCCTACAATGGGTGCATTGCCGGTCTCTCCGTCTTTTTTATTCATCATCAGAACTGTTTTCAATGCGTCAGGCCATCCATGGCCAGACAAGGTTCATTCCCTCCCCCCTGAAGAATATCCCGGTGACTGTCAGGACAGCATAGGAGGCAACCAGTATTATTATCAACGATTGTATTGTTTCTGAGCGGTTCAGTGAGAAATGCCCGGCTATGTATCTCATGAACAGCCATATGGTACCTGCCACTATAATGAATGGCACCAGTCCCGTTGTCAGCAGCGGGGTCACTGAAGGAAGAAGCATCCCGGGGTCGGGCAGCAGCTCACTCAGCCCGACGAATATTATTGTAAACAGCAGCCCGGCAGCGAGCGATATTTTCGCCGATCTTATTCCCTTTTCAGAGAGAAACCATATCCCCTGGTTCATGTCATCACGTTTTATATATGGAAGCCATACTGCAGCCGCCAGAACCGTAACAGGTATTATGAACACGGCAAAGAGGGGGTGAAAGTGTATGAGTAGCTCCTGCAGGCCCATGAAGTACCATGGCGCCTTGGCAGGGTTGGGACTGAACGAGGGGTTGGCGCGCTCCCTCAGCGGGGCATCGAGGAGGCTTGCAGTAAGAAAGATGGCAGCGAGCAGCACGACAGCCACGACGAACTCACGGTTGACAAGGTGAGGACGTGTATCTACCATGGGACTCTCCCTGTCTCTCTCTGCCACTATCACGCCTCCGGCCCTGCGTATCCTCCAGAAGTGGTAACCCATAAGGACTATCATCAGCAGGGGTATCACCCCTGTATGCAGGTTGAAGAAGTTTGTAAGTGTCGGCTGTCCCACCTCCTTGCCCCCGAGGAGAGCTTCCCTGACCGCCTCTCCCGCGAGAGGTATGTATGAGAGCAGGCTTGTGGCCACCGTCACCGCCCAGTACGACAGCTGGTCCCAGGGAAGAAGGTATCCTGTGAAATTGGACAGGACGACAAGCATCAGGAGTGCCAGTCCGAATATCCACGAGAGGTGTCTCGGTTTCCCGTAGGCGGAGGTAAAGATGACGCGGAGCATGTGGAGGAAGACTATCCACACCATGGCTATGGCGCTCCAGTGATGGATGTTACGCAGCAGCTTGCCAAAGATCAGGCTCTGCTGGAGGTTCAGTATCGAGTTATAGGCGTTCTCAGGCGACGGCTCATAGTGGAATTTAAGCAGCAGTCCGGTCACCACCTGTATGATGAACAGCAGGGCAGCCATGCCGCCGAGGCCGAAGGTGAGGCTGAGGCGGAGTGTCGATTCCTTCACCCTCCTGGGGTGAAGGTGCAGGATAAAGCCAAAAGGGGATTTTTTCTGTTTTTCCGTTCCTGTCTGTTGATGCATCGGTATTACGGGCTGTTTGCGGTGAAAGCAAAGATAATTTATTTCATTATCTTTGCTCCCACCCTCAGCGCCAGTCCTGCGGACCAGCGCAGAGGCTCCCGAAATTACGGGACGTTAGCTCATCAGGTTTAGCCTGTCCGCCCACCGGCGGATGCGCCAGCCGGCGGATCACACGCAGGGCACTTTGACATAAGGGACGTTAGCTCAGTCGGTTTAGAGCGCTTGCTTCACACGCAAGAGGTCACTGGTTCGAATCCAGTACGTCCCACGCTGAAAATGATAGAGCCGGCAGGATGCCGGCTCTATCTTATTTTATCAGGTTACAATTTGCTTAGCATAAAGAGGGGATATCTCACTATTGAAGTACCCCGCTGCATTTCGTTGTTTTCTTCGTCTTCAAATACTATTCTTGTTGCTATTGTTTTGTTCCTGTAGATTTATACAGATATTTAATTGATTACCAGCATTATGCTTTAAATTACGTGTTGCCAACAGTACTTTATTGGTTACTTCAATTATTCCTCAGTTCTTCAATTATACCGGCGGATACCCAATAAATATCATTATATCCTATTCCCATTTTTAAGAAGAAAAGATATTTACCGTCAGGAGAAACGTATGGACAGACACCATCAAACAGATCCCCCATCTTTATTGCCTGGGACCAGTTGTTATCTGCATCTTTGAAACTTATCCACAACCCATTCCGGCAAAAAATCAAATATTCACCATCTGGATCTACAAATGGGGTGCTTTCATGCTCTGTTGAATTGATACTTTCTTCTAAGCTAACAGGTTCGCAATACGTCCTGTTTGAGAATTTTGCATAGAAGATATCATCCCTTCCCTTTGACCCGCTTCTCTCTGAACCAAAATATATGGATCCTGACTTATCTACTGATATCTGCCAATGTAAATGTTTCCCATTGATTTCAGATCCAAGAGGATAGGGCTTACCCCATTCTCCTTCTATTCTGTCTGCGCACCAGATTCTTTCTCTTCTTATACCACCTTCATTTATAGGCCGGTTAGAGTTGAAATACATCTTCTTTCCGTCAATAGAGAGTACAGGACAATCGCCATCTTCTGATTGGGTGAAGTGAATTACCTCCGGCTCTGACCAAAGGCCGTTATTTTGAATGAAGGAATAATAAATACGTCTTGGAGTGTCAAGAGGAGCCATTGCCCAGTATATTTCCTTGCCATCGGGAGAAATGCTGATACTTGAGTGATTATACATATCAGTTGATACTATTCCCGGAGCAAAAATTTGTGGAATATTTCCTGGTAGTTCCTGTCCAAAAAAGGAATCGGTGAGTTTCGGATTATTATCCTGCTGCGCTAATAGAAAATTAGTTACTCCTGTCAGGCAGATGATAATTATGACAACATTTCTAATCTTCATAAGTTGTAGATGAATTTTTAAATCATATTGGTAATAGCATCTCTGGTTCAAGCATGGTTAGTGCCTCGTTTATCCGGGTATTAAGGTGTATATAATTTGACATATATGGATTTATTCCGGATTATGGAGTGTAATTTCCAGTTCCCAAAATACATTGGCTATCTGTTTCCAACTGTCAATAAAAGCAAAACCCCGTCAGTCAAAATGGCATTCATATTCATTCAGGTACAGCTGACCATGAATATTGCCTAAGAATGGCTTTCCAAAATCAAATGCTGTACAATTTAATCAATATTCCTTATTTGAAATATAAATTAGTTAACAATTTGGAGTAGAACAGTATAAGTCAATCCCAGGCTAATTTTCATTATATAAATCCACCGTCAGACATGGTATAATACCCATCATCATTGATAATCAAATAATCCATTAAAGCAATGTCATGAACCCTGGCTGCTTCTTTAAGTTTGTTGGTAATCTTTAAATCAGATTCGCCTGGTTCTGTATTACCACCAGGGTGATTATGACACAGTATGATCCCTGATGTATTTGCTTTCAAAGCATACTGCAATATGATCCTGACATCAGTTACA
>QKGI01000158.1 GCA_003250475.1 Bacteroidota bacterium
AATACGCCGCCAGCTTCTTCCCGGGAAATATATCTGCCTCACCACTGACCGGATGAATGTTATCGGCCAATATCCATGTGCCGATATTGCGGGTGTCTTTGAGGTAGACCGTCTTCCTGCATTACCCGACGAAAGGGGAACAGTGGTGTTGTACGACCAATATCTCAGCATTGTTGACCATGTTGACTACTCTGATGATATGCATCTGATCTTCCTTTCAGGTACAGAAGGCGTTGCGCTTGAGAAAGTCTCTCCTTCCCTTAAGTCTGATATTCCCGGCAACTGGCATTCTGCCTCCGAGGCCTGCGGCTGGGGTACTCCGGGTGCAGCGAACTCAGTTACAGTCAATACGGATATAGAAACGAAAGGACTGACCCTTTCATCTTCCAGGGTCTCGCCTGACGGTGACGGCTTCGAGGATGTTATCTCTGTTAATATTTTTCCCGGGGGAGAGGATAATATTATTTCCGTTACCGTTTACAATGATCGCGGATACCCTGTCAGAAGACTGGCCGTACGATTCGCAGCCGGACCGGGTACAAGTTTTATATGGGACGGCACCTCTGACAATGGAAGCCGGCTGCCGGCAGGCCTTTATCTGATCATGGCCGAGACCTATAACACCTCCGGGTCGTCAAAGCGCTGGAAAGAGGTATGTGCTTTGCTTTACAGGTAAACCGTCACATGGAGGAGATGAGCTCCTTCATGATCCTGGTCATCTTCTCTTCGCTGTGTTCGGCTGCCTGCTGGACTGACTCATGAGTTGTGTACTCAATCTTACCGTCAACACCAAGGTCGGTAATGATACTTACTGCAAAGACCGGTACATTCATATGCCTGGCGGTGATCACCTCCGGCACGGTTGACATACCTACCGCATCTGCGCCGATGATCCTGAAAAACCTGTATTCTGCAGGAGTCTCAAAAGTAGGTCCTGTGGTTGACAGGTAAACACCCTTCCTTACTGGTATTCCAAGGTCTGCTGCAATGGCCTCTGCCTTTTCTATCAGTTGTTTGTCATAGGGTACGCTCATGTCAGGGAAACGGGGCCCGATACGGTCGTCATTGCGCCCTATCAGCGGATTGTCAACAAGACATATGTGGTCTTCCAATAACATGATGTCACCAATCCTGAAAGAGGGATTTACACCTCCGGCGGCATTAGACAGGAACAGGGCCCTGATGCCCAGCTCTTTCATGACTCTGATGGGAAAGGTGACCTGTTCGGACCCATATCCTTCATAGTAATGAAAACGGCCCTTCATGGCAATAACCTTTTTCCCGCCGAAATCGCCGAAGATGAGTTTGCCTTCGTGACCCTGGACGGTCGAAACGGGGAAGTCAGGTATTTCCTGATATGGGATCTCAACCTGTATATCAATCTCGGTTGTGAGACCACCCAGCCCTGTTCCAAGTATTATCCCCGCTTCAGGATCCTTAATCCCTTTTGTATTAAGAAATTCAGCGGTTCTGACTATCTTTTCCAGCATATATTAGTATTTTACTTAGGAAATCCTGCTCATTATCAATGAATTGAACATGTACGGGCAGGTAATGCAATGCCTGCCTGACCTGATCTGCAATATTAGCGATTTCTTTTAATCTGACAGCATCCTTTGCAGTGGTGAGTATGATTTTATCTGTTCCTTCAATTGCGTCGAAGGCATCTGTTATCCTGCCGATGTCTTTAGTTGTGAATTTATGGTGGTCCGGGAATGGGATGTGTTGTACATCCGAGGCAATTGATTTCACATGGCGTTCCAGAGGAGAAGGATCGGCAATGCCTGTTACAAGAAGTACCGATGTACTCCGGTTGATCTCCTGACTGTCGGTAGTGAAGAGGGCCCTGGGTTTTTCATAGGACAGTGTAGTGAAGAAAATCTGCTCCGGGGCCCCGGAAGAAACCAGTTCCTTGTGTATGTCCTCCCTCTCTGCCCTCGTGGTCTCACCGGGTGTCTTGGTGACGATGATAAGATCTGCCCTCTTCAATCCCCTGAGACTCTCCCGTAACATTCCCATAGGCAGCAGCCGGTCACGTGTCATGATCCGGTTCCAGTCAGTAAGCACTATATTCAATCCTGCCCTTACCGCCCGGTGCTGAAACCCGTCATCAAGAATAATCGCACCAGTCGAGGGCAGGTTTCTCAATATTTCCCTGATACCGTTCACCCTGTCACGATCGACAAACACATCCGCCTGTGGTACCTCCAGTGCCATAAGCAACGGTTCGTCCCCCACACAGGATGTTGTATCTGTATTGCGTACCATCCTGAAACCTCTTGTTTTACGGAGGTACCCGCGGCTGAGTACTGCCACACTCATCAGCCTGGAGAGACTGTTGGCGAGATATATTACATGAGGTGTCTTGCCTGTTCCTCCGGCGGTTATGTTACCGATACATATGACAGGAAGGTCAAACGAATGACTCTGAAAGATGTTAAGATCAAACATCTTATTCCTCGCAGTTACGACCAGCCCGTAGAGCTGCGATAAGGGCCACAGGATAAGCCTCCCCGGCATAGTCATCCTAATGGATTTCCAGATGATATGGCAGTGCAGCCTGTACGCCACCTGATGATATTATCTCCTTAAGGTCAAAGTAATACTGTGATACTTCACCCAATTCACTCCTGATGGCCTTGGCTCTTAGTTCACCCATCATCTCCTTGAGGAGTTTGGAATATATATCTGTCGCCCCCGGCCTTTCAATTATCCTGTATTCCGCCAGGTTGGCCTGTGTGGCAGCTTCTTTTATAGCCTCCGAAAGGCCTCCGAAGGAGTCAACAAGTCCTATTTTTGCAGCGTCGGAACCACTCCACACATGACCCTGCCCTATACTGTCCACGGTTGTCTGGCTCATTTTTCTTCCTTCTGCTACAATCCCGGTGAACAGACTGTATGCCCTCTCGACATTTGCCTGCATTACATCCTTTTCAAAGGCAGTAAGTGGTCTTGTCAGCGATGGCGCGTCAGAGTGGGCATTGGTTTTAACAACATCGGAAGTTATGCCCAGTTTTTTCTCAAGGAGCCTGCTGGCATCAGGTATAAGGCCAAACACTCCTATAGATCCTGTCACAGTCACCGGTGATGCCATTATCTTGCTTGCAGCGGCTGAGATATAGTAGCCTCCGCTGGCAGCATAGTTGCCCATTGAAATGATAACCGGTTTAACCTGGCTGGTAAGATTCACCTCGCGCCAGATAATGTCACTGGCAATGGCGTTCCCGCCGCGTGAGTTGACTCTGAAAACAACAGCCTTGATGGTGGTATCGAGCCTGAGTTCTCTCAGCTCAGCAGCGTATCTGTTGCCGCCGATGTTTGTATCATCCCCTTCACCCATGACTATATTGCCTTCAGCGAAGAGTACGGCCACCTTTGCTCTGCCTGTGCCGGTGCTATGCTTCAGAGGCACCTTTGAGTACTTTGCCATCGAAACATAATTGATTTTTTTCCCCTCCCCGATTCCTGCTGCATTCCTTATGCTGTCCTCCAACTGATCACGGTAGATGGTGCCGTCAATCAGTCCGGCACCGGTCATCAGGGAGGCATTATAGCCTGCCAGGGAGTCGGCAAGGCTCATCACGCGTCCGGCAGGCAGACCCCTCGTCCCGGAGATCACGCTGACAACATGCTCCCAGATGGAACCTACATATTCAGAGATCTGAAGGCGGTTTTCCTCGCTCAGCCTGTCGAGGATATATGGCTCAACTGCTCCCTTGAATTTGCCATGTCTTATTACCTGTACTTCAACGCCCAGCTTTTCAAGTGCATCCTTATAGAAAGTAACCTCGGCTGCAAGCCCCTTAAAGTCGAACATCGCACCTGGACTAAGCCAGATGGCATCAGCAGCCGTGGAGATGAAATAGCTCTCCTGCATTAAGATGTAATCGGAGTAGGAGTACACGAATTTCCCGCTCTTTTTAAACTCCTCCAGGGCCGTGCGCAGTTCATCAGCGGTAGCCCATCCTGAAGGCATTACTCCGGTCTCAATCAGGATACCGCTAATATTGTCGTCATCCGCTGCATTGCGGAGGTTTTTCAGGAGATCATTCAGCCCGGGTGTCTGTGACAGTGACATCGACTGAGGGTTAAGCATTGTAAAGGGATTGCTATGAGTGCGGTCACTGATGGTTGTTCCTGTCTTAATGACAAGAACAGATTTTTCGGGGATCTCAACTGTTTTCTTGCCAGCAGCAGCTAAACCCGAAAGAGCTGTAAGCATGATGACAAAGAAGACGATACCTGTCAGAATCAATCCCGCGATAACAGCGAGCAGCATTTTTAGGAAAGATTTCATTTCTGTGTTCTTAATTTCAGTGGCCAAATTATAAAAAAACAAGCATCTTTAAGGCAATAAAACAGTTGAATGAAATTATCAGGCAATTCGATAGTTATTGTCGGGCTTGGCAGTAATCTGGGTGACAGGCATATAGCGCTGACACGTGCAACAGACTATATCAGGCGGGAGGCCGGTGACATAAAAGCTGCTTCATCTGTCTGGGAGACAGAACCATGGGGCTTTGATGCTCCGGAAAAATTTCTCAATATGGTCATTGCTGTTGAGACAAGCATGCAACCAAAACAGCTGATACAGCTCTTCAGGTCTATAGAGGGCCGTATGGGGCGCAGACGAAGCGGCAACGGCGGATATGAATCCCGCATTATTGACCTCGACATACTCCTTTGGGAGGACCGGGTGATAACGCTCCCGGGCCTGGAGATCCCTCATCCGAAGATTCCTGACCGCCGGTTCGTACTTGAACCTCTCCGCGAGGTTGCACCAGATGCTGTTCACCCGGTGACCGGCCTTACAGTGACGGAGATGCTTCAAACATGCGAGGACAGGTCAGAGGTCAGATTAGCTGCCGAGCAGTTCTAGAGGGCTCCGTTATCAGCAAAACTGTAATAATCTCTTCCGGCTATGATAAGATGATCGAGCAGTTGTATATCCATCAGTGTACCGGCTTCTTTTATCTTCTGTGTGATCCGAATGTCAGAGTCACTTGGTGTATTGTTGCCTGACGGGTGGTTATGACATATTACCAGTCCGGATGCAAGTGTCTCTATAGCCTTTTTCATTATAATACGAACATCGGTGACAGTGCCGCTGATACCCCCCTGGCTTATCTTCATCCTGCCGGTAACGCGGTTGGACCTGTTGAGAAACAGGATCCAGAACTCCTCATGCGGAAGATCTTCCATCAGAGGGCTGATTATGTTAAAGACATCAGTAGAAGAGCGTATCTGTGGGTTTTCAGACGCTTCAGCCATCTTCCGGCGCCGCCCCAGTTCCAGAGCGGCAGATATTATTACGGCTTTCGCTTCTCCCATTCCCTTTATTTTCCGTATCTCACCGGCACTTAGTTTACCGAGCTCACCCAGTGAGTTGCCGGCCATTGCCAGCAGTTCGCGTGCCAGGTCAAGGGCCGAATGGTTCCTGGTACCTGATCCTATGAGAATAGCTAACAACTCAGCATCGCTGAGGCTCGAAGGGCCCTTGTGCCAGAGCCTTTCACGGGGTCTGTCCTCGACAGCCCAGTCTGTGATTTTCATTGACATGCAGCAAAACGTATTATCCCGCTGCAATATAAAAAAAACAGCCGTCACTTCAATGCGACGGCTGTGAATTATTACCAGTCTTAAACTTATTATTTGAGGCTCTGTGCGTGTTTTGTAATGGAGGACTTAAGGTTTGCAGCCTTGTTGCTGTGGATTACATTCTTCTTTGCCAGCTTGTCAAGCATGGCGCTGAGCTCCGGCAACATCTTGTCAGCCTCAGCCTTATCGGTAGTCTTGCGAATCTTCTTCAGGGAGTTACGCATAGTACGGGCGTGGTACTTGTTGTTTTCTTTTCTTGCCTCAGCCTGTCTTGTGGCTTTGAGTGCCGACTTATGATTAGCCATTTTTTCTGTTATTGATATTTTGTAGTCCATAGGGGAATCGAACCCCTGTTACCAGGATGAAAACCTGACGTCCTAACCACTAGACGAATGGACCTTAAAGAACTTAAAAAAGCGGATGCAAAGATGGTGCCTTTTTTTTTAACTGCAAAATATTTTGTAAAAAAATAGCCCCTGCTTTGCATCCGCTCTTATTCAGGGCGTAACCGTATATCCTAGAAGACGTATCTGACTGCAAAACCACCGTTCCAGTAATACCACCCCGGGCCGCTTGTGAGCTGGAAAGTAGGGCCTACACCAAGAGCGAAGTTGAGGGGTATGTCATCAAGTGTATATTCAAGACCTATGATTCCGTCAACGCCCAGGAGGATACCTGTCTCATATATGTTACTGTAATAGTCATTCCAGAAACCCACATGAGCCCCGGGGCCTATGAACCAGTCAAGGTTTGGTGTCCAGCCTGTAGGCTTCTGCCACTCGTAAAAACCGGTGATGGCAAAGTTATGTCCCCAGTAACCTGTTCCTGCTACCAGTTCAAGCGCATTGGTACTGTTCAGGAATGTTTTGAATGAAACACCCGAGGGATCACCTCCCCTGAGGCCAATAGCTGATTTGTAGCTCTGAGCCTGAACACCTGCCGTAATCGCGATCATTACCAAAATGACAGTCAGTATTCTTTTCATAATGATTTAAATTTGGTTATTAATGAAATTCGTGCAAATATATAATTTACTTACAAAATTGTGCCGTTTTAGTTCATTAAAAGGGCCGGAGGTTTGATTCAATCACATTCGTTCCTGAACTAAAATGATGATCTGGCAGCAGTATGCAATTCATCATCCTGTGGCCGGCCGGGTCTCCGGGACTGCCCCTCCCCATGTACCGGGTTATGACATTATTGCAGAGATGGATAAGGAGCAGTACTGTTGGTTTGAGTTTGCCGGGAAGACTTAGCCGGAGGTAGTGTTTATTAAAGGAGAATAAGGTCACGCCATCCAAATGGTATGCCTGAGGCTTTGCCGTTGAAGACATTAAAATTGGTTATATTGCAGCCGGTTATGGCTTTAAAATGAAATTATCAATCTTTAATATATCAAATTTCAGGGTAGACGGCGGAGCTATGTTCGGAGTGGTGCCCAAAGCGCTCTGGACCAGGCAGGTATCGTCTGATGAAAATAACAACATAGTATTATCACTTAATTCTCTCGTGATTGAGACTGAAGGGAGAGTGATCCTTATTGATGCAGGCTGGGGTGACAAGCAGGCAGAGAAGTTCTTCCGGCACGTCTGGCTGCACGGAGGGTCCGGCCTGATTGACGGACTGGCCCAATGTGGTTACAAACCCGAGGAGATAACGGATGTTGTAATAACGCATTTACATGCTGACCATTGCGGGGGTTGTTTCGCAAATGCTCCCGGTGGAGGGTATAAAGCTGTCTTTCCCAATGCTGCTTATCATATAAGCAAGGAACAGTGGGAGTGGGCTAATGAATCAAATCTCAGGGAGGAGGATGCTTTCCTGCCGGAGAATATCCTCCCGTTTGGGGAGAGTGGCAGGCTGAACCTGGTAAAAGAGAACGGAGAGTTGTACCCGGGAGTGATGTTGCGGCTTTGCTACGGCCATACTCCGGGATTGATCGTTCCGGTTATCAAGTACAGGGGCCGGAATCTCATATACACCGGTGACCTTATTCCTACAACCGCACATATTCCGTTACTATGGAACATGGCATATGATCTGCTTCCACTGGTAACTATAGCTGAGAAGCAGGAGTTTCTCCAGGAGGCACTGCTCAACGACTTTCTTCTGGTCTTCCAGCATGACCCGCAGACTGAGTGTTGCTCACTGACGGAGACGCCAAAGGGGATAAGGGCAGGAAGAAAAGGCCTGATAAGGGATTTTTTCTAGAGAGACCCTGATTCTTTGACTGAAGAGGAGCCTCTGATCACCAGTTCAGACGTAATAACCTTGTTCTGAATGGGATTTCCGGGGTGTTCAATCCGGTCAAGCATGAGTCTGGCAGCTATCTGCCCCATCTCATAACCCTTCTGATCGACAGAAGTCAGCCCCGGATCGGTGAGAGTGGCTATCTGGCTGTTTGTAAAACCAACCACAGCAACGTCTTCAGGAATTCTCAGTCCGTGTCTTTTTGTTATCATAAGCGTCTGAGCTGCTGTCAGGTCGTTGACAGCAAAGAAGGCTTCCGGCCTGGGGGTCCGCATCAGCAACTCCGGAATAAGCTTCTCAGCACTGTCTATATCATCACACTTGATTATCTCGGCATCCGTGGGAGTAAGCCGGTATTCCTTCATTGCCTTCAGGTAGCCGTTAAGCCTTTTGCGGGCAATATTGAGATGCTCCGGACCGGCAAGATGTATAATACGTTTTTTCCCTGTACGGAGGAGATGGTTTACAGCCTTGTAAGCTCCTGTCTCATCATCGATCACAACACTGTCGGTCTGCAGGTCCTCGACAGCACGGTCAAAGAATACAAGAGGTATGTCCTTATCCAGGATACTCTGATAATGTCTGAAATCTGAAGTGGTTTTGGCAACAGATGCGAGTATGCCGTCAACACGGCTTGAAAGGAGCGTCTTAATGTTTTTTACCTCCTGTTCCCACATCTCATTGCTCTGACAGAGTATCATATTGTAATCACGCTCGTAAAGAACATCTTCAATACCGCTTATTACTGTCGAGAAGAAGTAGTGAACTACATCAGGGATTACTACTCCTATTGTTTTGGACGACCCGCTCTTCAGGCTGAGAGCTATAGGATTAGGCCTGTAATTCCACCGTTCTGCAAGCTCATTTACTGCATCACGGGTAGCCTGACTTATATCAGGATGGTCCTTGAGTGCTCTGGAGACTGTTGAGGGGGATATACCCAGCTCACGTGCGATATCTTTGATTGTAATGTTTTCCCGACTCATCTGGTAGAGGGCTCATATGTGTAAAGATATAAAAAATAAACGCTATTTGTATGTGCCGGAAATTAACCTCAATCCCAATTCAAACGTTTGCGGTATCGATTGCGTAAAAAAGCTGAAAAAGAGTTGGTTAACTCTTCAGAAAGAACGAATTTTATAATCCCAAATCTGAACAATTTAATCTATTAATAACAAGTATTCTGTAATCTGCAATTAAACTGATCTATTTATGGAGAAACTAACTGGAAAACGGCTCTTCATGCTGACCTTCGGCATAATGATGAGTCTTGTTGCCCTGGGGCAACAGGTAAGAGTGTCAGGTACGGTTTCCGATGCAGCCGACAGACAGACGTTACCCGGAGTGAACGTCGTTGTCAAAGGCACGCTGACAGGAACCATTACCGGCATCAACGGAGAATATTCCCTTATGGCAAATCCCGGGGATATTCTGGTGTTCACCTTTATCGGTTACCTGCCGCAGGAGGTGACCGTTGCTGATCAGACGGTTATCAATGTGGCAATGAAGACAGATGTCCAGGCTCTTGAAGAGGTTGTGGTCATCGGTTATGGGACGGTAAAAAAGAGCGATGCCACCGGATCTGTGACAGCGGTGAGCGCAAAGGATTTTAACAAGGGAGCCATCACCTCACCGCAGGATCTGCTGGTAGGGAAGAGCGCCGGAGTGGTTATCACCACCTCTGGTGGTGCTCCGGGAAGCGGTGCCACTATACGCGTCCGCGGGGGTTCATCGCTAAATGCTTCCAATGACCCTCTCATTATCATTGACGGGGTACCCATTGACAATAATAATGTGTCGGGAAGCTCAAACATCCTGTCATTTGTAAACCCTAATGACATTGAAACATTTACAGTACTTAAAGATGCCTCCGCTACCGCCATCTACGGTTCCAGGGCATCAAACGGTGTCATACTCATCACAACCAAGAAAGGTAAGGCAGGCAGTCCGATGACCGTCTCATATGATGGGAGCATATCGGTGGCCAACGCCATTGCTTTTGTAGACGTATTTTCCGGTGATGAGTTAAGAAAGATTGCACTTGACAGATCGTCTCTCTTTGGAATTGACAATCTGAATCTTCTCGGAAACCAGAATACCAACTGGCAGAAGGAGATCTTCCGGACGGCTCTTTCCCATGACCATAATCTGAGCATTTCGGGGGCTGTCAGCAGCCTTCCTTACCGTTTATCTGTAGGGTATACAGATCAGAATGGTATTCTGAAGAACACTGACATGAAGCGTTTCACCGGATCACTTAATCTTAACCCGAGCTTCTTTAACGACAGATTGAAGGTGAATCTTAACCTCAAGGGGATGAATTCGCACCATAACTTCGGAGATACCGGTGCCATCGGCTCTGCTGTCAACATGGACCCGACCCAGGCAATAATGGATGGGAACCCGGCTTCAGCAGGTTATTTTCAATGGTCGAACTACGGGGCTAACCTCGGGACTGCCAACCCTGTTGAGCAGGCTCTTGAGGCTGATAACAGGTCGGTGGTTAACAGGGTGATAGGTAATATCCAGTTGGATTACGCCATGCCTTTCCTCCCTGAATTGAGGGCTAACCTGAACATGGCCACTGATTATTCAGAGAGCGTTGGACATAACAACCGTCCAAAAACATCTCCTTCGGTTCTCACCTCCCCGCTTTATGGGAAACTTACCGATTTCAGCGGTACCAACTATAATAACCTGCTCGACTTTTACATGAACTACAACAAGGAAGTCGCCAGTATTCAAAGTGTCATCGACGTGACAGCAGGTTACTCATGGCAGCATTTTAAGAGGGAAGGCGATAATTATACCCGCAGCCGGGTTGATTTAACACATCCGTTGTATCAGAAATCAGACAGTTCTTCTTTCATCACAGAAAACTACCTGGTCTCCTTCTTCGGTCGTGTAAACTACACCTTAATGGATAAATACCTCCTTACCTTCACTCTTCGTGAGGACGGTTCATCACGCTTTGCAAAAGCAAACCGCTGGGGTACATTCCCCTCCGTTGCATTTGCATGGAAGATCAAGGATGAGTCATTCCTCAATAGTGTCAAAGCTGTCACCGATCTCAAGCTGAGACTGGGATGGGGTATTACGGGCCAGCAGGATATTGGGAACGACTATCCGGCACAGGCACTCTACCGTGAGGCATCAGAAGGATCATACTATCCGATAGGAGGGGTCTTCCTGGCTACACTGAGGCCCGACGCCTATGACCCGGATATCAAGTGGGAGGAGACGACAACCATTAACGCCGGTCTCGACTTTGCCTTATTCAGAGACAGAATTACAGGGTCATTTGACGTTTACAGAAGAGTTACCGATGACCTTCTCAACTCTGTAACGGTATCAAGCGGAAGCAACTTCTCGAACACCCTTCTTACAAACGTAGGAAGTCTTAAGAACAACGGTGTGGAGCTCTCTCTGAATTTCATACCGGTGTCCACCAATGACATGACACTGACAATAGGCCTGAACGGTACTTATAATGTCAACGAGATAACAAAACTCCTTATCACTGATGACCCGAGCTATATCGGCATTCTTTATGGCGATGGCATGACGGGGCAGAAGCAGGTGACAAGGGTCGGTTATCCCTCTAAATCGTTCTTTGTAAACCAGCAGGTCTATGATGCAAACGGTAATCCCATAGAGGGACTCTATGTGGATCTCTCGGGAGCGGGAGGAGTAGTCAACGGAGATAATGCTGACAAATATATCTATCATAATCCGGTTCCCGACTATCTTCTAGGTCTGTCGGCCAGGTTCGAATACAAGAACTTTGACCTCTCCGCATCGGCCCGTGCAAGCATAGGTAACTATGTTTACAACCAGGTTGCTGCCGGTGCTTCATATGACCAGATGCAGCAGATAGGTTACTGGAAGAACTTCTCCAAGGCTCTGAGTGAAACAAACTTTGTCAAGAGGCAGTTTACAAGCGATTACTTCATCGAAAACGCTTCGTTCCTTAAGCTTGATAATATCACTGCAGGCTACAGGTTTGAAAACCTCTTCGGCGCCGTTGGTGCACGTATAAGCTTCACTGTGCAGAATGCATTTATCATAACCAAGTACAGTGGTCTTGACCCTGAGGTCGATGGTGGTATAGATAATAATTTCTACCCGAGACCCCGCACCTTCATGCTTGGTATAGGGCTTACCTACTAACGAATAAAACGATAAGCAGATATGAATAAGAAGATTATAATATTCGGAATTATACTTTCAGCGTTGATGATCTCATCATGCGTGAAAGATCTGGATGTCACCCCGCAGGATCCGACAAAAATCCTTGCCGGCAACCTGGGTGATGATCCGTTATACATGCAACAGGCTCTTGGTAAGATCTATGCCAGTTTCATTATTTCAGGCCAGGGAGCTAATGGAGGTGATGATATTACAGCCTCCGATGCCAACTTTTTCACTACAATGAGGGCACTCTGGAATCTCCAGGAGATAAGCACGGATGAGGCTATCTGTGCCTGGGGTGATATCGGTATTGCCGATCTGAACACCCAGACATGGAGCCCGAGCAACCCTTTCCTTACGGCTCTTTATCAGCGCCTGGCGCTTAGCATAACCTATGCCAATGACTTCATCAAGAATGCCGAGGGCAACACTGCTCCCGATGTAATAAGATATGTTGCTGAAGCAAGGTTTCTGAGGGCACTGGCCTATTCCTGGGCAATCGATCTCTTCGGGCAGTTCCCGCTGACGACGGAAGCTGACGGGGTAGGGAAGTTCTTCCCCAAGATAGGCACCAGGACAGAGATCTTTAACTACGTTGAATCTGAGCTGAAAGCTATTGAAAACACCCTCGGGCAACCTAAGTTCTCCTACCCGGAAGCTGACCAGGCTGCAGCATGGATGCTGCTGGCAAGATTATATCTCAATGCTGAGGTTTATACAGGAACCGCAAGGTGGGATGACTGCAAGTCATATTGCGACAAGGTCATCACCAGCCAGAAATACTCTCTGGCAACAGACTACAGGCAGAACTTCAGCGCTGATAACGACGGAAATCACAACCCCGAAATGATCTTTGCCTGGGAACAGGACGGTGTGAATACACAGGGTTATGTAGGAACAACCTTCATCATAGAATCATCAAGCGATTCAAGATACATCAGGGCTGAGGATTTCCACGGGCTGACATCAAACACCAACTGGAACGGCAACCGTACCAGGATACAGTTCATGAATATCCTTGTCGATACCCTGGCTACATACGGGAATGTTCCCATTCCTGTCAGTGACTCGACTTTTGCTCTTTGCGACGACAAACGCGTATTCCTGAAGATGAAGAAAGCCATGAATATTCCAAGTGCCTCATCCAGCGGTGATTATGGTATTGGAGTTTACAAATTCACGGCACGCAACACTGACGGCTCAAGGCCCACAAACTACAACACGGCATATGCCTGTACTGATTTCCCTGTCTTCCGTCTTGCCGACGCCTATATGATGAGAGCGGAAGCTCTTTTCAGAATGGGCGGGACTGCAAACATCGATGCTGCTGTGCTTGACATAAACAAGATCAGGGAACGGGCTTATGGTGATGCAAGCGGTAATATCTCCGCAGGTGACCTTGACCTTGACTTCATCATCGATGAGCGCGGTCGTGAGTTTTACTATGAAGCACAAAGACGTACAGACCTTGTCCGCTTCGGTAAATTCACCGGCGGTGAATACCTGTGGCAATGGAAGGGCGGCGCCTTTACCGGTTCAAGCACTTCGGCTCATCTCGATATCTTCCCGATACCCGGGGATGAACTGTCTGCCAACCCGAACTACAACGGAGTGAATAATCCCGGTTATTAATCTAAAATCAGAAGAGAAATGAAGAAGAATTTATTGATATATCTGACATTCATCGGAGTGGCACTCCTTCTGGCAGGTTGCGAGAAAGACGGGACCATAGTGACGATCTCACCCAACCCGGTTGCTCCGACACTCTCAGCCTTACCCGATCTTACTCTCGTGAGAGCCAATGGAGAGGATGAGGTTGAGTTCTCCGGCACTCCCGTTGATCCCGGGTTTGCATCTTCAGCAACTTATTATATCGATGCATGTGCTGCAGGAACAGACTTTGCTGCACCTGTGACAGTTGTGTCAGCCATTACACCACAATCAATGAAGATCACGGTAAGCGATCTTAACGGGGCACTCATTAAGAAGTTCCCTGCGGATGCGGTCTCATCACTGGACTTCCGGCTCAGGGCCGTACTTGTTGTTGACGCCGGTACCGGGGCCCCTGGAACAGGTTCCAATCCTTTCGCATACATCTCAGCATCCAGAAATGCAGATGTGACCCTTTACGGGCTGCCGCGGCTTGATCTGGTTGGATCGGGAATAACACAGAAAGTGGAATCAGCCCTGGGCGACGGTAAGTACCTTGGCTATGTCAATCTTGACGCCACAATGCCGTTTACCCTGTATGATCCTGACGGTGACATTTCCTATGGAGCAAATGATGAGGAGCATCTGGTCGTTGATGGACCGGCTATCCCTGTTACCGTGGACGGCTGGCATAAGCTTACTGCCAATACGAATGACCTTACTTATGTCCTGAAAGTGTTTAAAGTTGGCCTCATAGGGTCATCCACTCCAAACGAGTGGTCTGCACCTGACCAGAAAATGGAGTATAATGCACAGGAAGGATACTGGCACATAACTCTTGACCTGACAGTCGGAGAATGCAAATTCAGAGTAAATGATTCATGGGAGGATGAAATCAATCTAGGTATCGGGGATGCAGACCATCCGCAGTATACTATCTCAAATCTCTGGAATAATGGCAGCAGCAAAAATATTCCGGTAACGGAGGCTGGTAACTACACCGTAAAACTGTACATCGGAACATCAACCTATAGCTGCACTTTTACCAAGAATTAGAAGCCCCGGTATGTAGGTGATGTTAGATCAACAGAAAAAAAAGAAAAGATTTATGAAAATGAAATCAATAATAAAAATCATGATGCTCCCGGTTGCGGCTGTAGTATTTCTCGCAGGCTGCACCAAAGAGACATCCGAAGTCAGGCTCAACCCCACACTGGGGACTACGAAGGTGTTTGACATTACATCCAATTCGGCAACCGTGACAGGATATGTCGTTGCCGAGGGAGATGGTTTTACTGAAAAAGGTATATGCTATGATCTGGAGGCCAATCCCACTATTGCGAAGTCCAAGGCTGTATTTTCAGGCACGATAACTACTGCATCATACAATGTTTCCCTGAGCGGATTGTTATTTGCCAGGACATACTATGCAAGGGCCTATGCAACCGGTTCTGACGGCACCGTTTACGGAGACCAGCTCACATTCACCACACTGCCTGTGGTGGCAACTGTCACTACAAAGGAGGCCACAAATGTTGCCGGAACAACAGCAACCACCGGTGGAGAGGTCACTGCTGACGGGGGAGCCGCTGTCACGGCATACGGTGTATGCTACAGCCAGAGCTCCAACCCGACGATAGCTGATGGCAAGACAAATGACGGAAATGGCCTGGGAGAGTTCGAAAGCTCCCTGACCGGACTGAAGGGCCTTACCACCTATTATGTCCGCGCATATGCCACAAACAGTGCAGGTACTGCCTATGGCGAGGAGATAACCTTCACCACCCTGGTAAGCACGCGTGAATGGTATGTGCCGGGCGATTATGTGGCTGCCAGCTACCCGGACGACGACAATTATGCAAACTGGTCACCTGACAAATCACCAATGGTGGTAAGCGTCGAGAGTGCGCCTGACAACGTAGAGGGATATGTTTATATGGCAAATGCTTCCAACTACTGGAAGATAGCGTCCAAACCCAACTGGGATGGGCCTAACTATGGTGTTGGAGCCACGGCAGGCACCCTGGATCCTTCAGGCGGTGATATTAACCTGCCAGCCGGATACTATAAGATCAACATCAACGCCGCAGCTGATCCGATGACATATACTGCCGTCGCAACCAACTGGGGAGTGATCGGCGGCTTCAACTCATGGAGCGGACAGGAGCCCCTGACATATGATCCTTTCGTGAAGGTCTGGAAAGGTGCCATTCATATGCCGGCAGGAGAGTGGAAATTCCGGGCGAATGACAGCTGGGATTACAACTACGGTGCTGATGCAGGAAGCCTCTCTCTCATCCCCGGCGGTGCTAATATCTCAACTACTGTCGAAGACGATTATGCCATTACACTTGATCTGAGTCATCCCCTGGCATATACCTACCGTGCAGACAGGTGGGGTATAATTGGCAGTGCTATCGATAGCTGGTCTACAGACCAGAACATGTCATGGGATGCCGTCAACGGAGTATTCACCGCTACTCTTGACCTTATTGCAGGTGAAATGAAGTTCAGAGCCAATGATGACTGGGCATACAGCCTGGGTGGCACTTTCGCTGAGCTTACCTCCGACAACGGGGCCAATATCCCGATAGCTGAAGCAGGCAACTATACCATCACCCTCGATCCATGGGCTATGGTAGGTACAATTACTAAAAACTGAGCGGAATAGATACCAACTGACGGTATTTACTACAGCGTTCTTTCAAGTCAAAAACCTCTTCTGTGACATGGAGAGGTTTTTGATTATTTTTAAAAAGACTAGCACACTGAATCAAATATCATGAAAAAAAGACTGGCGGCACTTATAATGATTCTTGCAGGCATCAACCTTGCATCACATGCACAGGTTGTCACTACCGTCCCAGTGTTTCCGGTTAGTTCCGGACCGGTAGTTGTGACCTTTCATGCCGACATGGGAGACATGGGCATGAAAGATTATACCGGCGACGATGTATACGCTCATACAGGTGTGATCACAAACCTTAGTGTTACAAATTCCGACTGGAAATATGTTGTGTCCGGAACATGGAGCACCACTGTCCCTCCACCCGACAAGGTGAAGCTGACCAGGGTTGACGCCAATACATATTCCCTTACTATTGCTCCATCAATACGAGAGTATTACGGTGTGCCTGCATCGGAAACAATACTCAAGATGGCTTTTGTCTTCCGTAATGCAAATGCCTCACGCACGGGACGTGATGTGGGCGGGGCAGATATTTTTTACGCCGTGAGCGAGGAAGCTGCTTTTGAAGTATTGCTTTCACAACCTGCTCTTTATACTTCTCTTGTAAACTCAGGTGAAGAGATCCCGGTACAGGCATCAGCGTCGGTATGTGATTCCATAATCCTTTACCTGAACGGTACGCCTGTTAAAAAGGTTACGGAAACCACCCTCAGCCACAGTGTGACAGCCGGCGGATCGGGAAGCTTCAAGCTGGTGGCAAAGGCCTGGTATAACAATGTCATGAAGGCTGACTCTGCCTATTATTTTATAAGGACGGCAACCGTCACCGAGCCAGTTCCGGCAGGACTCAGGCCAGGAGTGAACATAACCGGCGACAACTCCGTCGCATTCCTGCTATATGCCCCGTATAAGAACAGCGTCTTTGTGATGGGAGACTTCAATAACTGGGTATACAGTGAGGAGGGCTTCATGAAGAGGAGCCCTGATGGCAACTGGTTCTGGACTGAGATAGACGGACTGGATCCTGGCCTGGAATATGGGTTCCAGTACCTTATCGATGAAACGCTGAGGATCCCTGACCCATATACTACAAAGGTTCTGGATCCGTGGAATGACAAATTTATTGAGGAAGAAACATACCCGGGACTGAAAGCTTATCCAGAAGGGTTTGCCGATGGTCTTGTGTCTGTGTTCCAGACCCGGCCACAGGAGTATGAATGGAAAAACACCATTCCTCCTGCACAGGATACTCTGATCATTTACGAGTTGCTTGTACGCGATTTTGTTGAGACACATCAGTTTAAGACTATAGCTGACACTCTCGGCTATTTTAACAGGCTTGGTATAAATGCTGTTGAGTTCATGCCGGTAAACGAATTTGAAGGCAACAGCAGCTGGGGGTATAATCCTGCAATGTACTTTGCAGTTGATAAGTACTACGGCCCGGAAAATGAGTTCAGGGAGGTAATTGATTCTTGCCATAGCCATGGCATCGCCGTGATAATGGATATCGTCCTCAACCATGCATACGGAAGCAACCCACTGGTGCGGATGTATTTCAACAGTATTACTAACCAGCCTGCAGCCAATAACCCGTGGTTCAATGTGCAATCACCAAACACCAGTTACAGCTGGGGTTACGATTTTAACCATGAGAGCGCTGCGACCAAAGCTTTTGTTGACAGTGTATGCCATTACTGGATTGATGAATTCAAGGTTGACGGCTTCAGGTTTGATTTTACAAAGGGGTTTACAAATACCTACGGTGACGGTTGGGCCTATGATGCTTCCAGGATAGCCATCCTGAAAAGGATAGCCGACAGGATCAGGTCTTACAAGCCTGACGCCATCCTGATACTTGAACATTTCACCGATAACACCGAGGAGAAAGAGCTGGCAGCATACGGATTCCTCCTCTGGGGTTTTGCCAAATACCGGTATCAGGCTGCCTCAACGAGCCGCAGCGACTGGAATATGTCTATTGCAGATGCTTCATGGATCAACCGGGGATGGGCTGTTCCCGGCATCGTAGATTACATGGAGAGTCATGATGAAGAGAGGATCATGTACCTGAATCTGAATGACGGAGAGGCTGTTGGCGGCTATAATATCAAAGAGCTCGTCACTGCCCTGAAAAGGATCAAGCTGACTGCAACGTTCTTTATGACGATCCCGGGTCCAAAAATGCTCTGGCAGTTTCAGGAACTCGGATACGACTACTCAAAGAACTATAACAATGATCCACTGGGCCCGAAGCCCCTCCGCTGGGATTATTATACTATCGCAAGCCGGAAGAACCTGTATGATAACTTCGCTGCGCTTGCCGGACTCAAGAAGAAATACCCGGCGTTTTCGTCAGATAACTTTACCCTCTATGAATCTGGAGAAACGAAGAGACTGAATATACAACATCCTGATATGGATATTGTAGTGCTTGGAAATTTTGACCTTTTCCCCCGTGATATAGCTCCCAATTTCACCAGGACCGGAACATGGTATGAGTTCTTCAGGGGAACGGCAATCGATATAGGCCCGTCGAGCCAGAATACCCCGTTGACTCTTCTGCAGGGCGAGTACAGATTGTACACCTCAATGCAGGTCGACAGACCGTCGTTTCTGACAGGTATAGAGGATGAGCTTGCTGACAAGGAGGGAGAAGGCATCATGTTTGATATTATACCGAATCCGTTCTCAGAGCAGACTGTCATTAGGTTTACAGGTAATGACCAGTACCGGCCTCATACTGTTGAGCTGTTTTCTGTAAACGGGTCACGGGTGCTTGTAAGGGCGGTGCCGGCAGGAATAGACGATATCACCCTGGAGGGCAACAACCTTTCACCCGGGGTCTATTATGTCAGGGTAACCTCTGGAAGAGTTTCAACGGTAAGGATGATTATAAGGAGATGAGTAAATGAAAAAACCCGGATCGTATGACCCGGGTTTTTTCATTACACTAAAACCACCGGTTGATTATTCTGTCAGCACCATATATCCCCAGGGTTCAAAATGCATCCTGACACCTTGCTTTATTTCCACATCGTTTTCTGAAAACAGGTCTCTGTAGAGACCTTTTTTAATCCCGTTCTCCAGGGCTACCTCGACTGGTTTATTACTGAGGTTGAGTATAACCAGCACCTCGTTGTCTCCCTTAACCCTTTTATATGCATATACGTTCTTCTGATCACTCTTCAGGGGTTCATATGTTCCGCCCTCGGTACCGTGCCTCAGGGCAGGGTGTGTGGTGCGCAGATGTACCAGTTTCGTGTAGAAGGGCCGGAGATCAGAATCCTTCCATTCGATGGGATCGCGTTTGAAGAATTCAAGTCTCTTGTCAAGATCAGCTTCCTGGCCGTTATAAATCAGGGGAACACCGGGAATGGTGAACAGATAGGCTGCAAAAGCCTTCTGGGCATCACCCATCTGTTCATCAATGGTACCGTTCCAGGAGTTTTCGTCATGGTTGGTCATAAACCGTAGCCTGTATGAATCGGGATCGTACCTCTTAAGCTCGAACTGCATGATACTGTCGAGGGAGGCTGGCCTGCGCCTGCCCTGGGCAACGGCATTCATCAGATGGTGGTGCGCCCATGCATAGTTCATGTCAAAAGCTCTTGCCAGAAGATATGAGTGCTCCTCATCCTCAGCCAGCATGAGTACCGGCTTGACAGCATTGAGCTCTGTGGTTGCCCTGAACCAGAATTCTTCCGGTACCAGTCCCGGGAAATCACACCTGTAGCCGTCAACGCCTGCCTCTGCTACCCAGTATTTCATGGCGCCGATCATGTAATCCCACAACGGCATGGCCGTATAGTCAAACTGGATGACATCAGTCCAGTCGAACGGTGAAACAAAATTGCCCGAGGAATCTTTTACATACCATTCCGGAAATTCGGTTGCCAGGGGATTATCCCATGCGGAATGGTTACCGACCCAGTCGAGTATCACATGAAAACCCATATCATGGGCCTTGGCTACAAGAGCCTTGAAGTCATCTATGGTACCGAACTCCGGGTTGATACCCTTGTAATCTTTAATGGAGTAGTAACTCCCCAGTTCTCCCTTTCTGTTAACCTCACCGATAGGATATACAGGCATAAACCAGAGCACATTTACACCCAGCTCCTTCAGCTGTGGCAGCGCCCGGTCAACGCCTGCAAAGGTTCCCTCTTGGGAGAACTGTCGTACGTTGATCTCATAGAGGACCATATTACGGGTCCAGTCAGCATGAACCACCGAACTCTTCAACGGTTCAATGACACTCGTTACCTTTTGCCGGCATCCAGCCACCACAACGGCTGTGCCCACAAGCAGGATAATTATCTTAATGATGTGTTCCTTCATGATTGATTTATTTTAGTTCAATTATCATTGCACTTTTCGGAGATATCTCAAATGATGAGAGATCGTCTATTTCTTTCCCTGAAACAACGTCATGACCATGTGTAAAACCTGCCATTGATTCGGAATATGTTTCGCGTCTGATTGTTTTGCTCTCTTTCTCATTGTTGTTAAGGACAACCATTACGCTCTCCTTATCATTGTAGCGGAAGTAGACATACACCCCGTCGCGTGGGATAAAATGCTTCATCCTGCCGGAATGGATAACCTCCTTTTTCAGCCTCCATTGCAGTATCTGTCTTGTAAAGTCAAGCGCTTCCTGTTCATTGCCGTCAAGGCCGGTCATTGTAAATGCATTTTTCTTATCTCCCGGCCACCCCCCGGGGAAGTCCTCCCGGAGGTAACCATCGCCCCTGCTCTTGTCGCCGTTCATGACTATCTCGGTACCATAGTAGAGCTGTGGTATACCCCTTGTTGTCATGATGAAGCTCAGTGCCATCTTGTATACATCGAGCCTTTGTCCCGTCTCGGTGTAAAAGCGTGTCATATCATGGTTGTCAAGAAAGATGACGTTTCTTGCCGGCTCCGGATATAAGAAGTCCTGTGACAGTACAGAGTAGAGCTTTGAGATCTGGTCGTCAGGACTTCCCTCCCCGGTGAAGGCCCTGTGGGTGGCAAAGCAAAGAGGCAGGTCGGTAAGGGAGGGCAGGTTTGACCGGTAGCCGTTGCTGTTTTGTTTATTAAGAGCCCAGTATGAGACATGGGCCGGTTCATCATACCATACCTCTCCTACAATAAAGAATCCCGGGAACTCCTCTTCGACACGCTTCGCCCACCTGGCCATCATGTCGGGCTGAGGGTACGGATATGTGTCCATCCTTATCCCGTCAAGATCACTGAAAGCTATCCACCAGAGGCTTGTCTGGATAAGGTATGTTTCAACAAGCGGGTTATCCTGGTTAAGGTCAGGCATGGTGATGTCAAACCATCCTTTCTCCATAAGCAAAACATCTATATCTGCAGCATATGGATCCATATATGTGGAGGCCCTGTAGTTGGTTCGTGTAAATTTATCGAACTGGTGAATCCAGTCCTTTGACGGCAGATCCTTCATCCACCAGTGAAAAGAACCTATATGGTTAAAAATCATATCCATCACTACCTTCATTCCCCTGTCATGAGCCTCCGATACCAGCCGTCTGAAATCTTCATTTGACCCGTAACGCGGATCGGACCTGTAGAAGTCCGTTGTAGAATAACCATGGTAAGACGAATGATGTTGATTGTTTTCAAGGAACGGGTTGAGCCAGATGCCTGTGACACCCAGTTCATGAAGATAATCAAGATGGTCTTCAATACCCTTCAGGTCTCCGCCGTGCCTGCCTCCCGGATTGTTACGGCTGAGTTGTTCTGTCATACCATCAACATTGTCATTCGAGGTGTCCCCATTGGCAAACCGGTCTGGCATCAGAAGATAGATTACGTCGGAACAGTCAAATCCCCGTGCCTGTCCGTCAGGCCTGGCGTATAAAGGATAGTCATATGTAAATTTCCCCTTTCCACCGGCAAAGGTGAGGGTTGCCGTTCCTGGCAGGATATTATCACTGAGACAGAGATTGATAAACAGATAGTTTGGATTTTCAGTGCGTACCAGCGTTTTGACCTCCAGACCCGGGTAGTCTGTTGCAACTGTGTATGACCCGATATCCCTGCCATATACCATCAGCTGAAGCATGTTATCATTCATGCCCGTGAACCATGACGGCGGATCAATATGTTCAATGACCTGCGCCCGGGCGGGTAGCATGACCATCATCAGGAGGGAAGCAGAAATTAGTCCGATTCTTTTCATCATCGATAATTTAACAGTTCATAAGGATGTGAAGCTCCGAAGGTGCAAACACATCTGTGTTATTTACTTCATTATTGTTGAGATTATCTTTTCTCATCCGGCAGACTCATGTGAGTTTTTGGAGACATGATGTTTCACGGCTTCCTGAATTGCATTTCTTTACCCGGAAGCAGCGTAACCATTTCTTTGTAAACTGTAAGTGGTATTGATGCCTGTGACAGGTTCACCACGTTCACAGTTTTCCCGTTAACCTCAACCCTGAGAGGGTTGTTCCTGTATCTGATAATAAAGGAATATGAATTCCATGCAGCCGGGATCACCGGATTGAAACAAACCCTTTCATTACAGATCCTCATGCCTCCGAATCCCTCGACTATAGCCAGCCATGTACCGGCCATGCTCGTGATATGGAGGCCTTCCTTCACCTCCCTGTTGTAATCGTCGAGGTCCAGCCTTGCGGTGCGGAGGTACAGGGTATATGCTCTTTCTGTATCATGAAGCCTGGCAGACAGGATTGAGTGTATACTTGCCGATAGTGATGATTCATGAACACATCGCGGCTCATAGAAGTCGTAATTACGTCTTATAGTCTCTTCATCGAAGTCTTCCTCGAAAAAGTAAATGCCCTGCAGGACATCTGCCTGCTTGATGAATACGGAACGAAGTATACGGTCCCATGACCAGTGCTGGTTAAGAGGCCTTTCATCTGCAGCCAGGTCTTTTACAGTCTGCTGTAATTTATCCATAAAGCCGTCCTGTTGCAGGAAGATACCCAGTTCATGGTGTGCCGGGAGATACATTTTGTAAATTATATCTCTCCACAGGTTAAATTCGCCCTGTATGTCAAGGTGAGTCCGGGCTACCACGGAGTTGTATTTAACCCTGCTGGCTGAACTGAGCCACTCAAGGGAGTCAATGGTATATTTCAGTGTCCAGCGGGCCAGGGTGTTAGTATACCAGTTATTGTTTACATTGTTTTCGTATTCGTTGGGGCCAGTGACGCCAAGGATGACATACTGGTTCTTCTCCTGTGACCAGCTGCAGCGCTGAGCCCAGAACCGCGACAATGCTATCAGGACTTCCAGTCCGTACCCTGCAAGGTAGTCCTGGTCACCGGTGTGCCTTATATAGTTGAAGATTGCATAGGCGATGGCCCCGTTACGGTGAATCTCTTCAAAGGTTATCTCCCACTCGTTATGGCACTCCTCTCCATTCATTGTCACCATAGGAAAGAGAGCTGCTCCGCCGGTGAATCCCAGCTTCCTGGCATTTGCAACAGCCTTATCAAGATGTTTGTACCTGTAAAGCAGTAGGTTGCGGGCAACATGGGTGTCGGCTGTGCTCAGATAAAAGGGAAAGGCAAATGCCTCGGTATCCCAGTAGGTGCTGCCACCGTATTTTTCGCCGGTGAATCCCTTGGGTCCTATGTTGAGACGCGGATCATCACCTGTGTATGTCTGGTTGAGCTGGAAGATGTTAAACCGTATGCCCTGCTGTGCTGCTATGTCACCCTTAATGACAATATCGCCATATTCCCATTTCTTTTCCCATGCTTTTTTATGTTCGGAGAGCAGGGTGTCAAATCCCTTTTGTGCCGATTTGCCTGCATAAGACATTGCCTTCAGGGCCAGTCCTTCAACCGGGTGGTTGAAGGAGGAGAGCACTGCAACATATTTTTTTACGGTAAAGGTGTCGCCGTCACTATAATCAGCGGAGAATACTGTTCCGGCAGATCTGTCGGTTTTTGATATTGTTGTTTTTCCATTTGCAGGTTTTCCGTTCAGGTCAAAGGTGTTTTCCATTGCGGTGGCAACCACGAAGGCCGTTTTGCGCGTCTGCGCCACCACTACGGCTCTCGTTCCGTCATGGTCGGCAGACTCATTCTCCCAGAACTTTTCGTCATAGTTGGCATCTTCGTTGTATACATCTGCATCAAGCCATGGAACTATCTCAACCGTTCCGCCTCCTCCAGTAACACGAACGGAGTAGCAGATAGCGGCACTCTCCGGCTCGCTCATGGAAAGAAACCTCTTTGCGGTGATCTCTGCTATTCGCCCTGACTGCATTACCACTGTGAAAGCTCTTGTGAGCACCCCCTCCCTCATGTCAAGCTCCCGGCGGAAGCTTCTGACATTGCATTTAGCCAGATCCAGTTCTTCATCGTCAATGCGGATTCTTATGCCCGTCCATGAAGGTGCGTTGGGTACTTTGGCAAAATACTCAGGATAACCAACCTTCCACCATCCGACCACGGTCTTGTCAGGGTAGTAAATTCCTGCAATATAGGTTCCCTGAAGAGTATCTCCCGTATATGTTTCTTCGAAATTGGCCCTTTGTCCCATCATACCGTTACCCAGGGCAAAGATGCTTTCGGAGTCGCGGCCTCTTTCAGGTTCGAATCGTGTCTCGATGATTTTCCATTCATCGGACTGAAATCGTGAATCTGTCATTTCACACTAAAGGTTTCTCAATTGGTTGATTGTTATTTTTCTCAGGTCCGGGATAACCAGGTCAGCCCTTCCGAGCAGTCCGGGTTTACCCACACCTACGCTCTTCATGCCACCGGCTATCGCAGCCTCAATCCCAGCCTGTGCGTCTTCAAATACAATACAGCACGAAGGTGACAGGCTCATCTCCTCCGATGCCTTCAGAAATACTTCCGGGTCAGGTTTGGCTTTGTGTATCCTGTTGCCGTCTATAACCACGTCGAACATATTACGGAGGTGAATACGGTCAAGGATTGTACCGGCATTTTTACTCGCTGATCCGATAGCCGTCCGGATGCCTTCTTTCCTGAGAGCACTCAGGAGCTTCATGCTTCCCGGGAGTATCTCGTCAGGAGTCATCCCCGAAATGAATTCTATATACCATCTGTTTTTCCGGGCGGCAAGCTCCTCTTTTTCCCGCGGGCTTACCGTAACACCTCCTATTCCGAGGAGAATCTCCAGGGAGGCCATCCGGCTTACTCCTTTAAGAGCCTCATTATCTTCGAGTGTGAACTCAAAACTCAGCTCCTTTGCCAGCCGGCGCCAGGCCATAAAATGATATTTAGCAGTATCAACTATGACACCGTCGAGGTCAAAGATGCATCCTTTAAGGTCCATTGTTATCTTTTATCATCAATGTCCTTAACAAACCGCACTGACACTCCTGCTATGATCATGGATATCCCGCCAGAAACAAGAGCCAGCATCGTATTCCCGTGGAAGAGATGTTTGACCATGCTGCCGAGAATGCTGGCTGCAAGAATCTGGGGAATGACAATGAAGAAGTTGAATATGCCCATGTAGATACCCATCTTGTTATGCGGCAGTGAACCTGTCAGTATAGCATAAGGCATTGAAAGAATGCTTGCCCAGGCAAGCCCTACACCCAGCATCGGCAGAACCAGGAGTCCGGGTGTGTGGATAAGGCTTATGGAGATAAGACTCAGCCCTCCCACAATAAGAGATATGGTATGTGTCAGTTTCCTTGAGGTAGCTTTTGCCAGCACCGGCAGGAGGAAAGCAACCACTGCAGCAAACCCGTTGTATACCCCGAAAAGTACACCCACCCAGTTTGCACCTTCATTATAGGCCAGCGAGGTAGTGTCTGAAGTTCCATATATCTGCGAGGTGACGGCGGCAGTGGTGTATATCCATAGTGAGAAAAGGGCGAACCAGGTGAAAAACTGTACTATGGCAAGCTGTCCCATAGTGGAAGGCATACTCTTAAGGTCGGTGAGGATGCTGTTCATGCCATTATTGCCCTTCCCGGCGGATTTCAGGATGCCTGCCACAACCTGCAGGAGCCCGAACATTGCTATACCGCCGGTGACAACATAAAGCTCCTTCTCGAGATTAACCATGGACAGGAGATATGTAAGTATCAGGCCAACAGCAAGCCAGATAACCCCCGGGCTGTAGAAATTGACATGTTTTTCAGCCACGGGCTCAGTGGTTGATGAGTTCTGCTCTTCAATCATCTCCCCACGGGCAATCTTTTCGCCCTTTTCAAACTCCTCCAGCTCGGGAGGTGAATACTCTCTGGTCCTGAAAATTGTCCACAGTACTGCCAGGAGCAGGATGGCGGCGCCGATATAGAATGACAGCTTCAGGTTGAACGGGATCAGCTTACCCTCCGCAGGCACCTCCGGCACATTAAACCAGTTTGCGAGCATCCATGGCAGGAAGCTGCCAACGACCGCACCTATACCTATGAAGAAACTCTGCATCGCAAAGCCGGATGTTCTCTGTTCTGATGACAGCATGTCACCGACAAATGCCCTGAATGGTTCCATCGAGATATTTATCGATGCATCCATTATCCAGAGCATTACTGTAGCAAATATCCATGATGGTGAGTTGGTGATGATTGCCAGGGCCAGGGTGGCAAGGATGGCACCCGTAAGGAAATAGGGGCGGCGACGCCCGAGCCGATTCCAGGTACGGTCACTCATGTGCCCGACAATGGGTTGTACTAGCAAACCGGTTACAGGAGCGGCGATCCAGAGAATCGGTATATTGTCAATATCCGCACCGAGGGTCTGAAATATGCGACTCACGTTCCCGTTCTGCAGGGCAAAACCAAACTGGATGCCCAGGAAACCGAAACTCATATTCCAGATCTGCCAGAAGGAGAGCTGTGGCTTACGCCTGTAGATCACATTCATTGTCTGTATACTGTTAGTTTTATTACCCAAACCTATAACTTACTCAAAATTAGTCGAAAATCCGGTTCCGCAATATCCTTTGATAGCTTCTTAAGCCTTATTTTTCGGGCGTTTGCGTTGTGTCAGTTATTTCAAACGTTTTCGGCCTGAGGCATGATTTTTATTATATTTCGCTATTTAGACTGATTCTAAATAGAGAAAATAACAAATGGCTCTTGGCTGCTGGCTGTTGCCTTAGTATATTTGATACTTAAAGTCCCCTTAAACAGCAAAATCATGGCAGATTTCATTTATGAAAAGCCCTTCCAGCATGGGGAGGATAAAACAAAATACCGCCGTATCACCTCTGATCATGTACGTGTCACCGAATGTTGCGGAAGGAGGCTCCTGCAGGTTCAGCCTGAAGCTCTTAGACTGCTGGCGCAGCAGGCGTTCATTGATGTTAACTTCTACCTGCGGACGGCCCATCTTGAGAAGCTGGCAGATATACTTCGTGACCCGGAGGCAACTGATAATGACAGGTTTGTCGCATGGGTGATGTTGCGCAACACGGTCATCTCTGCCGAGGGGAAGCTTCCCTGGTGCCAGGATACCGGCACTGCCATTGTAATGGCATGGAAAGGTGAAGATGTTTTTACCGGCACTGATGATGCCCTGCACCTCAGCAGAGGTATATGGGAGACTTACAATGAAAAGAACCTGCGCTATTCACAGATAGTCCCGGCCACGATGTTTGAAGAGAAGAACACCGGCAGCAACCTCCCGGCACAGATTGACATCTCAGCATGTCAGGGAAGTGAATACAGGTTTCTTTTTGTTGCAAAAGGAGGAGGGTCAGCCAATAAGACCTTTCTTTACCAGCAGTCGAAGTCACTTCTCAATGAAGCCTCGCTGACAGCTTTTATCAGTGAGAAAATTAAGGATCTTGGAACCTCGGCATGTCCGCCCTACCACCTGGCCATAGTAATTGGCGGGACTTCAGCGGAGATGAATCTTAAGACTGTGAAGCTGGCCTCTGCTGGTTATCTTGATGACCTTCCCGAATCAGGCAATGGTTCCGGCAGGGCTTACCGCGACAGGGAGTGGGAGAAGAAGGTTGAGCTTTTATGCCAGGAATATGGCGTGGGGGCGCAGTTCGGAGGTAAGTATTTTGTTCATGATGTGCGTGTGATCCGCCTTTCACGTCACGCTGCTTCGTGCCCGGTAGGTATAGGAGTAAGCTGTAGTGCGGATCGCAATATCAAGGGAAAGATAACCTCTGACGGCATATTCATTGAACAGCTTGAGACTGATCCGGGGAGATTTATGCCTGAGAAGGCTCCTGAGCTTGACAAACCTGTTGAGATCGACCTGGAACGTCCCATGAAGGAGATACTGGCGGAACTGACAAAGTATCCGGTGACAACCAGGCTGAGTCTCAGCGGAACATTGATCGTGGCACGTGACATGGCTCATGCACGTATCAAACAGATGCTTGATGAGGGCAAACCTATGCCTGAATACTTTAAGAACCATCCGGTCTATTATGCTGGTCCGGCCAAAACACCACAGGGTATGGCATCCGGTTCATTCGGGCCTACAACGGCAGGCCGTATGGACGGTTATGTCGATCTCTTCCAGAGCATGGGCGGATCTATGATTATGCTGGCAAAAGGCAACCGTTCAGCCCAGGTAATCAATGCCTGCAGGAAGTATGGCGGGTTCTATCTTGGCTCGGTGGGAGGCCCGGCGGCAGTTCTCGCTGCCGAGAACATCATCTCGGTGGAAATTGTCGATTTTGAAGAACTGGGAATGGAAGCTGTCAGGAAGATCGTTGTGAAGAATATGCCGGCATTTATCCTGACAGACGATAAGGGGAATGACTTTTTTGATACATATAACAAAAAAAGCTGACTATTTTTAACTAAAGGAATTCCCCGGTATCATCTCCCCATAAGGAACCAATTTGTTAAGAGAGAGGCCTCAGATCTCACTCCTTTAATTTATATTACTATCAAAAAATCAATAAAAACATAAATTATAGATTAAAATATTAATCAAATAGCTCTTCGTACGATAAAAAATGATATTTTTGCTCCCTTAAATTCATAAATCATTATTTGTCGTATGTGTGGTGTTGTTGGAGTATTTGATCTCAAAGTGAAAGCGGAGGAGCTGCGTCCACAGGTGTTGGATATGTCGAAAAAATTGCGGCATCGCGGCCCTGACTGGTCAGGAATATATTGCGGTGAAAGGGCAATAATAGCCCATGAGCGGTTATCAATAGTTGACGTAGAGTCAGGAGGCCAGCCTCTTTACAGCCGTGACCGGCGGCTCGTGCTGGGTGTTAACGGTGAGATTTACAATCATCGTGAGATAAGACAACGTTATAAGGACAGTTATGATTTTACAACAAAGTCAGATTGCGAGGTAATACTGGCCCTTTATGCTGACCTGGGCAATGATTTCCTTGATGAACTTAATGGCATATTCGCCTTTGTGCTCTATGATGAAGAAAACGACTGTTATCTGGCAGCCCGTGATCATATAGGCATTATCCCCTTTTATATGGGATGGGATATTTTCGGCAATTTCTACTTCTCCTCAGAGCTCAAGGCTCTTGAAGGCGTATGCAAAAAGATTGAAGTGTTTCCCCCCGGGCATTATTATTCAAGCATTGACGGCAAACTGACACGCTGGTACAACCGTGCCTGGACATCTTACGAAAGTGTCCAGGGGAATGTTACAGACATAGATGCCATGCGTAATGCCCTGGAGAGTGCCGTCCACAGACAACTGATGTCTGACGTTCCTTATGGAGTCCTGCTGTCAGGAGGACTTGACAGTTCGGTTATCTCTGCCATAGCTAAAAAGTATTCAGCCCGTCGTATAGAGACTGATGACAAGGCAGAAGCCTGGTGGCCACAGCTGCACTCTTTCGCCATAGGGCTCGAGGGATCACCTGACCTGGCAGCCGCACGAAAGGTGGCAGACCATATAGGCACTGTACATCATGAGATAAATATCACTGTTCAGGAGGGACTAGATGCTGTACGTGATGTGATCTATTTCCTTGAAACATATGATGTGACAACGGTCAGGGCTTCTACGCCGATGTACCTCATGGCCAGGGTGATTAAATCAATGGGCGTGAAGATGGTGCTCTCCGGTGAGGGTGCCGATGAGGTCTTCGGAGGGTACCTGTACTTTCATAAAGCCCCCGGACCCAGGGAGCTGCATGAGGAGACAGTCCGCAAGATAAGCAAGCTCTATCTCTATGACTGCCTGCGGGCCAACAAGTCACTTGCTGCCTGGGGTGTGGAGTGCAGGGTGCCATTCCTTGATAAAGAGTTTCTCGACACGGCAATGACACTCAATCCAGCCGACAAAATGGCCGGTGAAGGACGAATGGAAAAATGGATCATACGGAAAGCATTCGAAAACTACCTGCCCGCGGATATCGTGTGGAGACAGAAAGAACAATTTTCTGACGGTGTGGGTTATAACTGGATAGATACTCTCAGGGAGCTGGCTTCAAAACAGATCACCGATGAGCAGATGGCAACTGCAAGGTATCGTTTCCCGGTTAACACCCCTCTGACAAAGGAAGAGTATCATTACAGGTCAATATTCTCGGAACATTTTCCTTCAGAGGCGGCTGCCTCGACTGTTCCTTCAGTTCCTTCCGTTGCATGCAGCACTGCAGAAGCGCTGGCATGGGACGAGGCATTCCGGAACCAGAATGAACCGTCAGGCCGTGCAATCAGGAACGTTCACATCAAATCATATTAAAAAAAACGCAGAGACATTGTTTTCAATGCCTCTGCGAATAAAACTTACGGATTCTGAAAGTGGCTATTTTTTAAGAATAGTATCAAGAACTTTCTGTTTGTCCAGTTTTTTGGTGCAGAAGAACCAGTCGTAACACTTCATTTCTTCTTTGCTCTCCATACGTTCCTTGGCAACGCCGCATGATCCTGCCGTTGGAACAATAACATCGTCACCCGGTTGCCAGTCAGCAGGTGTGGCTACTGAAAAGGCGTCGGCAGTCTGCAGTGCTATAACAACCCTGTAGAGTTCATCGAAGTTACGGCCCATGCTCAGCGGATAATAGATAATGGTACGGATGATCCCTTTAGGATCGATCACAAAGACCGCCCTTACTGCCTTGGTTGTTGCTTCTCCGGGCATGATCATACCGTATTTCTGGGCAACTTCCATGGTGATATCCTCAATGAGCGGGAACTTCACCTCAACATCCTTCATTCCCCTGTATTCAATCTTTTCCTTGATGGTACGCAGCCACGCAATGTGGCTGTATAGACCGTCGACAGACAGACCGACGAGTTTCGTGTTTGCCTTCTCAAACTTGTCTGCCATACTGGCAAATGTCATAAACTCTGATGTACATACAGGAGTGAAATCGGCCGGATGGCTGAAGAGAATCACCCAGCTTCCCGAATAATCTGCCGGGAAGTTGATCTGACCCTGTGTGGTCACAGCTTTGAATTCAGGTGCCTTGTCACCTATACGAGGCATTGCAAATGTTTTTTCTTCCATATTGATTTGTTTTTAATAATTACTAAATAATACTTACACAGAGAGTAATGATTCTCAGGCAGGTCCCCTCAGGGACTTACCCGTGCATTACTTCCTGTGCTCGATCATAAGATCAAAGTCCTCCTTAAGTGCAGTAAGGTCTTCCTCATGTTCGACCTCATCAGTCAGAATCTGGAGTATGATATTAAATGTTATGGGGTCACTTTCCCTTGTAATGTCAAGAAGTTTGTTGTACACCCTGATGGCACACTGTTCTCCCTTGATATTCTGGTCAAGGATGACTGCCACGAAGGGGTCTTCCGGAGCGTCATACCCGCAGTTGGTGAGCTTTGTCCATTCCCCGGGCGAGAGAACGGGAGTACCGCCAAGCTGAACGATCCTGGTAACCAGGAGCTGTGCATGTGTCAGTTCCTCGGTTGCATGCAACTCAAGCTCTGCAATCACAGCGTCTTTCATCGGTCCTTTTACCACTTTTGCCCCAATCCAGTACTGATAATAAGCCAGCCATTCATCTGCCAGAGCCTTGTTAAGGAGATTGAGTAATTCATCAACATCCATTTTGACGATTGATCTTCCAGTTACTGCCATAAAAATTCAGATTTAAGATTTATAATTAAAGAAATGTTATTTCCGTTTGCCAGCCACCGGCCCCCTCTTTCCTCAGTAGCAAACCAGGCAGGTCTCCTGCCTGCTATTTTAAATTTCCCGGGGCACCTCATTAGTTCCCCTTTCCTTTCCTGTCCTGAGCCACCTTCCTTGTTGTATACCGGCCCACAATCTGTAGTTTTATATCTTCTATCTTAAAGTCGGGAATCCTGTTTTTTTCAAAGTATTCGTAAATCATCCCTGTCAGTTCGCTGTCGTAGTAATCCTCTATACTGTCACAATATGCACAGTAAATATGGTGATGGTCGTCTTTCTCCGCGTCATAACGGAGTAGCCCGCTGTCTGTCTTTACCCTTTTCAGGATGGCCCTGTCAACCAGGGTCTCGAGGGTTTTATATACTGTACCTGTTGCTATTTCAGGGTGTTTTTGCCTGATGAACCGGATGACTTCCTCTGCTGTCGGATGGTCTTTGAGGAGATCCACCGCCTCAAATACAGCAAGCCTCTGGGGCGTGACCCTGAGCCCGCTCGCACGAAGTTTTGTCCTGTAATCTTCCGGGTTCATTAGACAAGAATGATTCTTAACAAAGAATGAACAAAGATAAAACAAAAAGATATAAAATCAAAAAAAAAGCGCTTGTATCATACCAGGGTGCCGCCGGAGATGTGCAGAGCTAAATAGTATAGAGCTTGTCGGTCAGGCTGAGCATAATCTCGTTGACGTTCTCCCTCTCTTTCCGTTATCAAAATTACATCGGGGAAAAGGGGATGTCAAATCTTTCCTGAAACACTTTTTTTTAATGTGGAAACCCTGAAGCTGAAATGAATTTGATGCCATTGAATCAAAATTTTAAATTGTTTAACAGGCCCGGGTGAATAAAATTGATGTTTGTGGTTATTTTTGGGATCAATTTCCAGGGCGGTGGATCGCGACAGACAATCATATGATCAGGAATTATGGAAATCTTTCCGGGATGGTGATGAAGAAGCCCTGGAGGGATTGTTCAGGGTCTATTATTCTATCCTGTTGAATTATGGCCATAAGTTTACCATCAATAAATACCTGACCGAGGAGTCGGTCCAGGAATTGTTTGTAAAACTCTGGAACAAAAGAGTATCGATAGGTAGTACTGAAAACGTCAAACATTATCTTTTCAAGGCATACCGTTCAATCCTTTTCAGGAAGCTGCAGAGGCAGGCAGCAAATGTTATGGAAAAGCTTGATGATGAAAAATACGATTTCAGGATTGAGCTGGCCCCCGATCAGCAGATGATCGAGATAGAAAATGACGCCGAATTGCGGCAAAAGATTGAATCCGGTCTGGAGTCTTTGACGGCCAGGCAGCGCGAAGCCGTTTACCTCCGTTTCTACGAGGATCTTTCATATGAGGAGGTATCTGAGATCTTAAATCTAAATATCGGTGGCACCTATAAGCTGATATACAGGGCCCTTGACAGACTCAGGGACAAGCTGGGCCCGGTTTTTCTTGGAATACTCCTTTCGGGCCTGAGACTGCACTCCCTTTATTTATCCTGACAAACAGAGGGAAAACATGATTTTAATTTCTCCCGGCGCATCGAAGAATAAGATGCTGCAGATTAAGATATTAACATGGGAGCCGTTGTCCATGGTACTGCGAGAATTGCATGACGGAAATAAATATCAGACATAAAATGGGATAAAATCCCTGACCAATGTATAATCATTTTAACAGGCAATATTATGGAATTTGAAAAAATATTCAGCAGGGATTACTCCGGGTACACTGCAATGGACCTTCTGGCTGAAGACAGTTTTACCATCTGGGCAAAGCATCGTGGGGAGAACCCCAACCTGGATCTTTACTGGGAAATGATCGGCAAGAAATACCCCGGGCTGGAGGCTGAAATCGAAAAAGCCTTAAAAATAGCCCGGGTTCTTTCAGATCAGAAAGTATACAGCATAGCCGAAGATCCTGCCGATGCATGGAGGAAAGTTCATAAACGGATTGTCATGACAAGGCCGGTAAGAGTGTTAAACTCCGCGGGTAACATTTTCGTCAAACACAAGAATATTGCGGCAATACTTATTGCAACAATCCTGATAGCAGGGGCTGCAGGCGGGGGCTATTTGCTGAGGCCGGTCGCAAAGCCGGGCTCCGCTTTCACAACAGTATATTCACCAGCCGGCCAGAGAACAGAATTAACCCTTCCGGATAACTCAAAAGTACTTCTGAACTCAAAGACAACCTTGAAATATTCAGCAGGTTTTAACTCTTCAGACCGGAAAATATATCTTGACGGTGAAGCCTATTTTGATGTAAAAAAAGGAGATCTGCCCTTTGAGGTGAAGACCGAAGCTATAAATATCAGGGTGCTTGGAACAGCTTTTAATGTTAAGTGCTACTCGGATGAAACCGTTGTTGAGGCCACGCTTGTCAGGGGATCAATGATTGTGGAGAAGCTTGATATTGAGTCAGAGGTTGTTGAGGAGATAAGGCTTACACCAAACCAGAAAGTGGTATTCAACAAGGATAAGGGTACATCAGGCCTGGCTGCCGAAGGTGACAAAGCTCCTGCCAAGGTTGAGACCGGTGATCATACTGAAGCAAGAATTTCGAAAGAGAAGACATTGAATGTGATTGATTCGTATGATACCCAGAAAAGTACAGGATGGATTGACGGGTTACTTATTGTTGAGGGAGAAACACTCCAGGATCTTTCCAAGAAGATCGAGAGAAGGTATGACGTATCAATTGTCTTTATGAGTGACAGGCTCAGGAGTTTCAAATACACAGGGACTCTCAAGGAATACAGCCTTGAACAGGTACTGAAAGCGCTTGAAGCTACATCACCTATAAGTTACAAAGTGGATAAATATGTGGTATATATAGGAGAGAACAAGGAAGAAATAGATAAATACATGAAGCTTATGAACTAATAAATAAAGGACCATGGAAGATTTGGCGGAATCTCCCATGGCCATAAACCCGGGCATTCCCGGGTGTATTAAGTGTTAACTTAAAACAATCAAAGTTATGGAAAAAACCCTAATTCTATGCAAATCTCCGGGTTGTAAACAAATTTTTAAAAAAATGAGATTAACCGTAATTCTATTTTTTATCGGACTGACTTCACTTTTTGCATCTCCCGGGTTTTCTCAGACGGAAAGAGTAAACCTTCAGATGGATGATGTTACCCTTCGCGATGTATTTCGCGAGATTGAAAAGCAGAGTGATTATAACTTCTTTTATAATGATCAGTTCATTGGTCTGAATAAGGTTGTCTCGGTGAATAATCTGGATATACCTGTGAATGAGGCACTCAGTCAGGTTCTGGAAGATACAGACCTGTCTTACAGAATGCTCGAGAGCAATCTGATAGTAATAGTGCCCCAACCTGATAAGAGACTCGTTTCAGGCAAGGTGACCGATGTGACAGGAGCACCTGTCCCGGGCGTAACCATTTCTCCCAGGGGGACCAGCAGAGGCGTAGCCACAAACCAAAACGGTGAATACAGAATAGAACTTGAACCCGCCGAAACAGTTCTTGTATTCTCTTTCCTCGGGATGAAGACTGTTGAAGTCTCCATTGGCGACCAGGCATCTGTCAACGTTGTGCTTGAAGAAGACATTACTCAGATTGATGAGGTCGTCGTTACTGGTTATCAGACTATCTCAAGGGAGAGAGTCACCGGGTCGTATAACATTGTCGGTGTTGAACAGATTGACAAACCATCCACCAACATAGCACAGAGGCTTATAGGAACAACCGCCGGTGTTCAGGCCACTCTTGATGTTGATGGAAATCCTACCTTCGAGATACGCGGACAGACATCCCTCAATGCAAACAGGGAACCACTGGTTGTTATTGACGGTTTCCCCACAGAAAAGGGGTTTAACTCCATCAATCCGAATGATGTGGAGAGTGTCACCTTCCTGAAGGATGCTGCCGCCGCATCTATCTGGGGGGCAAAAGCTGCCAACGGAGTTATTGTTATAACATCCAAAAAAGCTAAAAAGGATGTTCCGCTTAAAATTGAATTCAATGCTTTCTACAAAGTAGCACCAAAATTTGATCTTGACTATGTAAGACCGGTTGCCTCCTCGACGGAAGTAATTGATTATGAACTTGCTTCATTTAATAAATGGGGAGCAAGAGCATACATGGGGACTTTTGACGATGGTTACTACCGTACATATACTCCCACGCAGCAGATTATCTGGGATCACTATAACGGACTGATCACTGAGCAGGAAAGGGATGCTGCCCTCAACACATACCGTAGTCTCGACAATAAAAAACAGATAAGCGACTACCTCCTTGACAATCCCAGCACCCAGCAATATAACCTGACTCTGATGGGAGGGTCAGCGAAAATGTCGAATTTCCTTTCCCTGATGCATGAGCAGAACACCTCAAATTTCATGAACACCGGTTCAAAGCGAGAAATAATCAGTTACCGCAACAGCGCAATTGTTACCAGATGGCTCAACTTTGACCTTGGTGCCACCCTGGCATATACTGTTGATAACAGCAGCGGGGTAACCCTTTCAAACATTCAGAGCTGGGCACCTCAGGTGATGCTGAAGGATGAAGACGGTACGCTTCTGAACATACCGACCGGGTTTAATTACCTCCCTGCTATGAGCTCACTGCCTCTTGAAAGTTTTCCGTACTCTTTCTTCTATAATCCCATTGAGGAAATTGACAACAGGTCACTGACCAGTAAGTCGCTTGACACCAGGATCACCGCGGCATTAACATTCAAACTCCTGAAAGGACTTACCCTTGAGTCACGTATGCAATATGAGGATAATAACCTGTTCAGCAGGTCATTATATAATGAAAACACCTCCACTGTCAGGCAGACGGTCAATGTAGCCTCTTCATGGGACCGGGCAACTGACGCCATTACATTGAATCTTCCGCTGGGCGGCATTCTTGACCAGGGCAGAACGCAGACAAAAGCTCTGATTGTCAGAAATCAGCTGAATTATTCCCTGACAAAAGGCAAGCATGATGTTTATGCCCTGGCCGGTTTGGAATTTTCTGACCGCGTGTACCAGTCGTTTACTAATCCCAGGACTTACGGCTATAGCGATGACAGGCTTACCGTGGGAACATTTCCCAACGGCCCGGGTGGAAGCAGCGTGAAGCTTATTTATAACTGGCTTGGCCGCTCTCAGACTTTTTCATATAACAATTCGTTCAGTTATAATACAAGACGCTATTATGCTGCTTATGCGAACGCCACATACACTTATGACTCCAAGTATACCCTGACAGGTAGTATCCGTTCCGATGCCTCGAACTTCATCACTGACGACCCGAAGTACAGGTATGCACCATTCTGGTCAGTCGGAGCCGGATGGAACCTGTATAAGGAGGATTTTATGCAGAATGCAGAATTTGTTGACAGGCTTGTGGCAAGGTTTACTTTCGGATACAACGGTAACGTTGACGTATCAACTTCATTCCAGCCATTAATAAGCCCGAGTAGCACAGTCAACACATACACACAGGAGTATACCACTTCTGTTTCAAGCCTCGGTAACCCGACTCTCAGATGGGAGAAGACCGGAACATGGAACCTGGGAGTTGATTATTCACTGTTCGGAGGATCACTGTATGGTAAAGTCGATCTGTACAACAAATATACCAGGGATCTTATAGCAACGATCTCGATACCTGCTGTTAACGGCAGTACATCATCCAAGATGAATAATGCCGAGATGAGCAACAGGGGTATTGAACTTGAAATCGGGACCACCCGGGCAATCAGGAATAACGAGATAATCTGGAAAGGCTCACTCAATTTTGCCTATAACAAAAACAAGATTGAGAAGTTGTATGTTGCCAATTATTCAGCATCCAGCCTTTACGGCGGAACCTATGTCGAGGGTTACAACTCACAGGAGATGTGGTGCTTCGAGTATGCCGGCATAGTCAATGTAGGTACTGAGGAGACTCCTAACTGGCAACCTATGGTAAAAGGCCCGGATGATGCAACTACATATCCGTTTACGGCCTGGACCCCGGGAGACGGACGTGATTACATGCTTCATATGGGAACGACAGTTGCTCCCTATACAATGGGATTGACAAGCATGCTGCAATTCCACGATTTCAACCTCTCCTTCATAGTCACCGGCAAGTTCGGTCATATCTTCAAGAGACAATCTTTCAATTACCCGGTCTGGTGGAACGGTGCGGTTTTGCCGAATCAGAAGTATGATGAGGTCGTAAATGGGGACCCGATGGATGTTGTACCCCTTCCAATTCAGGATAACGAACCCCGTTTCTATTTCTGGGACAGATTTTATCCATACCTGAGCTATCTTGTTGCTAACGCATCACATGTAAGAATGCAGGAAATCAACCTGTCATACGACCTTCCGAAGAAGCAGCTGCAGAGGCTGGGACTTAACAGACTTCAGGTGTACGCTCAATGTAATGACCTGTTTACTATTCTGGCAAATAAATATGGCGAAGATCCTGAATACCCGATCGGAACACAGAAGCCGCAGCCAAAATTTACGTTCGGAGTAAGATTAGGTTTATAACAATAACATGATTAATTATGAAGCCAATAAATATTAAATATATAATACCTGTAATCGCATTATCTGCGGTATTTCTCGGATCCTGTTCCAAAATCGACGACTTTCTCAACGAAAGACCCAGCAAAAGCACAGCCAAACCGCTGGAGACGGTTGAGGAACTTGACGGCTTGCTGGGAACATACAGCTCTTTCTACAGAGAGAGTTCCCAGACACTCTTTGCCAGTAGTGACGACTGGGGAGTGATTAAAGAAATTCACGATTCATATTCCGGCATTTATGGCGGGACATCTTCCCAGAGCCATCTTTACCCTGCAGTGTGGGACATAAGCAACCTTGAAACTGCCGGTGAAAAAGGCTGGAGCGAAGCCTGGTCGAAGATATTCAAGGCCAATATGGTTCTCATGAACCTTGATAATGTCACAGGAGATGAGGAATATAAGAATAACCTCAAAGCAGAGGCCCATTTCATAAGAGCCTATGATATGTACCTGCTGGCAAATGTTTTCTGCCTGCCCTATACGATGTCGAACACTTCCAATGCAGATGAGCCGGGCCTGCCACTCAAGGAGTCAACTTCATTTGAGGAGTCAGTTAAGAGGGCTTCCCTTGAGGCTACGTATGATTTTATCGAAGCTGACCTGACCGAAGCGTTAAAAATAACCACTCCCCTGATACGGGAGACAGACGGTGTATTGAGATCATGGAGAGGAAACAAAACCGGAGTAAAGGCTTTTGCCGCAAGGTTTTACCTGAACATGGGTGACTATACCAGGGCACTCGATTATGCCAATGAAGCCCTGGCAGAGTACAATACGCTGGTTGACTATAACCTCGACAGCAAGGATGGAGGAATGACCTACGGGCTTTCCAAGACTTATACTATTGATCAGGGAACACCT